>CAIOTO010000074.1 GCA_903861255.1 uncultured Alphaproteobacteria bacterium
CTTTAGGCGCAAATCAAAAGTAACATCACGAAGTCTAGAAATGGTTGACTTGTCATTGCGACTTCATTATTACGCTCATGAGCCGAAGTTTATAGGGGCGTACATGGCATCTTTTCTGTCAACCTTTAGTTAAGTGTCTCTATATTTTTGCATTGCTAAAATAGACAAGCTAACAAGCGCTATTGCTAATGGGCTAACAATCGATGCATTCAAAATATAGGCAACGTTTGCATAACGTGAATTAATGGCCTTGTAATTAACATTAGAAGAAGTGCAATTTATGGTGTCATAAAATGTACGAATAACAAAGCTCCCCAAAATTGCAGCTCCAATTCCTGGAGAAAAGATAAATGAAAGACTGCAGAACAGCGCTAAGACCGGATATATAAGGTTCCTTATAATCGGGGACATTCGATTTGCCATATAATAGGCAAGAACCGTTGCGCAAAAGAATTGTCCCACACTTTGGAAAAGGGAAATTTTGGTTAAGAACGAAGCCAGCTCATTTGCATTCGGGTGTATTTTTTGGTAAATAGTGAACGTTAGATACTCCGCAATACAAGATGTGAATTCAATAAGAACAACACCAATTGCCATTAGCTTGGCTACTTTGTAATTTTCAAATAATTTAGGTGAGAACTTTATCGTTTTAAGAAGACTTCCTGCAAATTCAGATGTTTCATCGGATGGATTTTCAATAACTCTGCAATTCTTATATAAAGCATGACATACACAGGCTGCAATGAGGGCTATGAGGGAATTCAAAGCATATATGTGTGCGATCTTATTTGCTTCTGAAAAATAATTTAGTAATTGTGTACACAGAAGTGATCCAGAAATACCGCCAAGCGCTACTGCGCCAAAAAATATTGGCATGCATTTTTTCTCAAAACTAAGGAGAAAATAATCCGGAATAACAATATAGTAAAAAAGAAAATAATAGATGTATATTATATAAGAAGTTCCGTATATATAATATATAAAAACAGGATTTCCGATTTTTAAAATAAAGTAATAACTTATTAACAATGCAGATGAAATAAGAATTGACGCTTTCATTAAAATAGCGCTTTTTAATGATTCCATCGATTTAAAGAACGCAACGGAAATTAAAAAACTGACGCCCAAAATGACAAATTTTGCATAGGGTAATTTTGTCGCCCCCAAATCTGAAATCAAAATGGTATCACTTAAGGTATTTGAAATAACCGTTACAAGTGATAAAAAGAAGCCTAGCACAGAGATGTACGCAACATTCTTTTTTACATCATCAGGAAGATTGAACATAATAATTGAAAACATGTCGATGTAGTTCTATTTATATTTTAGAAAATAAAACTTAATTTTTCGTTAAAATGGAAGGACACTGGATGGGCAAAGAACGCTTCCTGCGCGAGATGTTTTAAAAAATTCTTTTTTAAAATTCCCCTTGAAAAATAGAATAGAATGATTATATATAAAACATCAGGATAATAAACTGATTTTTTATAATTTAAAAAGAAATATATAAAAGATGAAAAATATATTAACAACAATACTTGCAACAGCAACATTAAGTGCGGTTTCTTTCGCGGCTGATTTTGCTGAACAAGATAAACAAAAACAAATAGCAACAAATCGTCTTGATAACGCACGCGCGGTTCTTACCAACATCGACAACCCAAATGCCGTTGGAGTCGACATCTACGTAGATAATAATTTTGGTGACACTTCTGGTTCAGCTTTATTTGTGTATAAAGGCACCATGCATGAAAATGGCCTACATGTATACAAACATAGGTATTGGAGTCTTTCCCCAATTGATCGCGTGGATGGCCCATCTAAAAACAGCACGTTATTGTGCTACAGAGCCTTCATATTAACCCCAACACAAAACAATGCCATAAATGCAGCACGGAAAGCAGATGAAGCCGCAGGAGGCAATGAAAAATGGTGCGCCTTTCTACAAAGATTTAAGGCAGAAAAGGAACCAGCACTTTTAGAAGAGGTCACGACGCTGGAATCTGAGTTGAGCGCTTTAACCGTGGCACAACAAACTACTTAGTTTGATTTCAATTTATTCAAAATGTTACAAAAAAACCCGAGCGTTAGAGAGCGCTCGGGTTTTTGCACAAGAATCAAAGCAATAAATACTTTGTTTAATAATACCCAGACGGCGTAATTACACGAATAATATCATTATCTGCCACATAAAACGTTCCCTTATTATCAGTGGCAACACCTGTCGGTCCACTAAACAAAGCAGATGTCGCCTCGGCATCTGTATAACCAGACGTTGCACTGCCAGCAAATGTTTTTACAACACCATAAAGCGACGTAATCTGACGAATACGATTGTTTAATTTATCTGCCACATAAAGTATGCCTTGGTTGTCAACTGTGATTAAAAACGGTGCATTAAATTGTGCAGTTATTCCGGCGCCATCCACGCAACCACCGACAGTCGTACCAGCCAATGTCGTCACTACACCTTGTTGTGTAATTTTACGAATGATGTTATTACCCGCGTCCGAGACATAAATAATTCCTGCGTTATCAACAACGATACCAACTGGTTTGTTAAATTGCGCCGCAGTGCCAGTGCTATCTATATAGCCAGCGACACCCGACCCAGCAACCGTTGTCACAATCCCTTGCGATGATATCTTTCGAATACAATGGTTCATTGTGTCGGCCACATAAAGATTTCCATTACTATCAAGTGCAATCGCACAAGGACCATTAAACTGCGCCCCAGTTCCAACTGCATTCATTAATCCGGCCGTTCCAGATCCAACAATTGTTGTAACCACACCTTGCGGGGTTATTTTGCGAATACGGTTATTGCCCTGATCGGATACGTACAAATTACTATCTTTATCAATTGCCAAACCAAATGGTTTGTTAAATTGCGCAGCTGACCCCGTGCCATCTGCATATCCAGCCGCATTGGATCCAGCAAATGTGGTAACGACTCCTTGCGGGGTTATTTTTCGAATGCAGTTGTTATTTTTATCAGCCACATAAACGTTGCCACTACTGTCAACAACCATCGCGCGTGGATCGTTAAATTTTGCTGCCGTTCCTGTGCCATCCGCATATCCAGCAGGTGCGCTGCCAGCAAGTGTGCCAACATTATAAGCCACACAAGGAGTGACGCTGACCGCAGCAACAACAGCCACAGCAAGCGTGCGTGTATTCATTATTTTTTTAAAAAAATTCATAGCGTGCCTTTTTATAGAAAAGAACATTTATGATAAATTATAGACATTAATGTGGCTCTGTGTATAGCCACCGTAAATCAAATGTTGAAATTTTGTGATTTAGATGTAACCACCACCCACCCCCCTTGTGTATTCCGTGGACATAATCCGCGGAGCCAGTTCCTTATGTCAAAGACGGGCAACACACAAGAAGGAGCATTATGAGGTCAAACCATTCATCTGACGTGCTGCTTCCTCTGCCTTTTTAACTTCCAGGGTAAAACCTGCTTTTGCATTTGGATGAATACGCACGCCAACAAGTCCTCCACGTCTAAAGATGTTAAAAGCCACCTCATAATAAGGAAAAGTGTCTCCGCGCTCTCCTACCATCTTAATTTCCCCTTGTGGATCTACCCCAAAAAGAAGTGTGCATGCCCGCAATTGATATATTTCATTTGAGGTTAATTGTTCAGGATGATATGTTCCGTTGTCATATGCAGTGTAACCACGCGATGTACCGCAATGCAGTGGTACGTTTGTATAATCAGTTCCTGGGTTTGGCATTCTCTGAGAGAAGTCAGCTGATTTTGAACCGAGTATTAATACAACCTTCATTCGGTCTTCAATTGGGACGGACACTTTGAACGGTACAAATGGGTCTAACGCCAAATGTGCCATTGAATAATTTTGACGATATCCTCTTATGCACAAATCAAGTGCATTCATATCGTCGATAACAGTTACGAATTGTTCTAAAATAGACGTTTCCGCCAACGACACTGCAAGCGAAAGTGCATGAACAAGTGGTACGTCGTTTCTGTATTTTATAATTGGTCTGGTAATGATTGCTCTTTTTTCTTCTTGTGTTAATGCACGATCAAATTCTGCCCTATGTTGCACCAACATTTCTGTAAAAGCAGCCATATCTATTCGTTCATAACGTTCACGTTCATCATGCATTTGTTGAAGTTCCACAGAACTTCTTAGACCGCTACATTGAGAAGAATCTGGTTTTTCAAAAAGATCAGCACTCGTTTGTGTTTCCATTGCCTGAACTGCCGTAATGCTTGCTGTTATCGCGGCCAGTTTTAATATTTTTTTTATCATAAAATTATACCTTCATTTTAATAATTTTTTTAAATACAATTATTTACATTTCCTATATACATTTAAACGATCGAACGTCTGTGTTCAAGGTTATAAAACAGACACGACAAGATATTCATATCTTTCGATTTTCAATTCGGATCTCTCTGCCCCGTTTCATCGCTTGCATCCCCAGGATCATGTCTAGGCGATACATTTTTGAAATATGCAGGGGGTGGTTGGTGGACACCAAAGTATGTTACGCTTTATTATAAGGTATCATCATATGTGGGTATGGGAATGCTACTAAATTTCACATGTTTCTTTTTCGCTTTTGCTTCAACCGCCCTTCTTATCACACCCAGTTTTTCAGCAGATATTCCAGATGACACCGCAGCTCCTCTCCCTCTCATCAAACAAACACGTGTGCTTGACGCCAATCAAACAAATATTCTTCGCCGCGCAGAAGCAGGTGATACGGAATCCCAAGTCTCTATGGCCAAATTTTATTACGAACAAAAAGACATAAAAAGCGAAGCCGAAGGAAACAGGATTGAAGCCGCAAAATGGCTAAAGCTTGCCACCGCTAGAGAGGATCATATTACCACAACGAAAGAGGATCACGCAGAGGCGCTGCATTTATTGGGAAAATGTCATTACTATGGGCTGGGGACACCACTCAACCAAACACTCGCTGTGATCTGTTACTTACGCTCGGCGGAACTCAACTTTGCACCTGCACAATACGATGTTGCAAAGTGCTATTATTCTGGTGCGTGCGTTACACAGGATCGCGCCATTGCTATACGCTGGTGCACAGCTGCCGCAGAGCAAGGCTTAATTAACGCAGAGTTTTTTTTAGCGCAATGCTATCTCACGGGGCAGGGCACCACACCTAATCGAGAAGAAGCATATAAATGGTGCCTACGCGCTGCCGCGAAAGAAGATCATGAAATCGGAATAATAGCGAAACGGTACATAAAAAAGAATAGTCTGCAGATTCGTTAGGCATAAACGCGAGCCCAGTGAATCTTACACACCACCAGCGGTTTTTTATTTTCTACACATCAGAACCAAGCATTCTGTATTTTTGCGCACTTTGCGCATTAACCTTACTAAAAGACGCCGTAATACGCTCATCTCTCCAGTCAATTACATGCTGCGTCTCACCTGATACATACTCATCATTATATTGATAAAGCATAAAATTCATTGTTGCATATAGCGCAAACCCACGATTAAAAATATATTCCGACGGGTTTTCTTGATAACCACTCACACTTGGAATAAGTAATTTTGCAAAACAATAAGGGGAGGTGTGAAGATCTGCTACA
>CAIOTO010000075.1 GCA_903861255.1 uncultured Alphaproteobacteria bacterium
AGGAAGAAATTTCTATGAAAATAAATGATATAAATATTGATTCCTATTTTAGGGTACACGGTCAAACAGCTACGAGTCATTCTGATGTTTCAGGGAATGGGATTGAAATACAACACCGTATTTCTGAAAATCTTACTGACTCAACAAAACCAATTTTCACAAAGCATGATTGGAATGATTTTCGGGAATTTCAGACTCTTTATGCGATTAACTATGCCAAAAACAACAATAAAAAACATGCAAGCAAAAAGCCAGACGAAGAAGCCTCTACATATGATATTTCTTTAGAAGAAAAATCTGCTCTTAAGGCATATTATCGTCACCAAACAAATGATGATAAATTTCTTTGTTTTGAAGAATTCGAAAAATCATACGCAGAAATAAAAAGAAATATGTAATAGAAAAACCCACATGCCAAATGACTGTGGGTTGCTAAAAAAGAATCAAGATATCAGTTTTAGAAATGGCTGAGTGCCAAACGAGCAATGGTTCAAGGCGCGGAGTTTACATCTGTAAATGAGCACCGAGAAGCCAGAAGATCGTTGCAGCAATCAATCATTTCTAAACTGAGATTAGCTATTCATTGATTGGAAAAAGTCAGCATTGCTCTTGCTGTACTTTAGCTTATCAAGCAAGAATTCCATCGCTTCGATTGTGCCCATTGGGTTCAAAATACGACGAAGAACCCACATTTTTCCAAGTTCAGCTTTATCTGTAACCAATAGCTCTTCTTTACGTGTACCTGACTTATTGATATCAATCGCTGGGAAGATACGCTTATCTGAAAGCTTACGATCCATCACAATTTCGGCGTTACCTGTACCTTTGAATTCCTCAAAAATAACTTCGTCCATACGGGATCCAGTATCAACCAAAGCTGTTGCAATAATAGTCAATGATCCGCCCTCTTCGATGTTACGGGCAGCACCCAAAACACGCTTTGGACGTTGCAATGCATTTGCGTCAACGCCGCCCGTTAAAACTTTACCAGATGATGGAACAACCGTGTTATAGGCACGTGCCAAACGCGTAATTGAGTCAAGAAGAATAACAACATCGCGCTTTTGCTCAACCAAACGCTTTGCTTTTTCAATAACCATTTCAGTTACCTGTACGTGGCGTGAAGCTGGCTCATCAAAGGTAGAACTAATCACTTCACCTTTAACGGAACGTGCCATGTCTGTAACTTCCTCTGGGCGTTCGTCAATCAACAAAACGATCAGATATATTTCAGGATGATTTTCAGCAATTGAATGTGCAATATTTTGCAACATCACAGTTTTACCCGTACGTGGAGGCGCTACAAGCAATGCACGTTGCCCGCGTCCAATCGGTGAAACCATATCAATAATTCGTTGCGTGAAATTAGCATTAACGCCATTCTTTTGGTCGCTTTCAATTTCAAGGCGAAGACGCTGGTCTGGATAAAGTGGGGTAAGGTTGTCAAAGTGAATGCGATGGCGAATTTTTTCTGGGTCTTCATAATTAATTTTATTTACTTTTACCAATGCAAAATAACGCTCGCCATCTTTTGGTGCTCTGATTTGTCCTTCAACAGTATCCCCAGTACGCAAACTAAAACGCTTAACTTGGCTTGGTGATACATAAATATCATCTGGACCCGCAAGATAATTTGACTCCGGTGAACGCAAAAAACCAAAACCATCCTGCAAAATCTCAATTGCACCATCACCGAAAATAGCAACATCTTTTTCAGCTAATTTTTTCAAAATAGCAAACATCAAATCTTGTTTCCGAAGCGAGCTTGCATGCTCAATTTCATGGTCTTCAGCAATAATGATAAGTTCAGAAGGGGTTTTACGTTTCAGTTCTTGGAGGTGCATAGAGTTTTATTGATCCTAATTAAAAGGGCTTGAATACAACGCATATCAAAATGATGATAAGGACTATTGTGGGGAGTTCATTGATAAGCCGAAAAAAGCGGCCAGATTTGAAGGGAAAGCGAGCGACCAGCATTAAACGGCATCGATTCAAATACAATTGAAACACAACCAAGGCCAAAACACAAGTAATTTTCAAATGCAACCACCCTGCAATGCGATTGTGTGGCAACAAAGACAACAATCCGCCAAATAAAAGTGATGCATGCATCGCCGGTGTCATAATGTATCGATACAACTTTTCAGCCATAATATCGAGCGTTTTTCGGCTTTCTTCGTTCGCGCTTTCTGCATGATACACAAAGATACGCGGCAAATAAAAAAGCCCAGCCATCCAACAAAATACAGAAAGAAGATGGAAAAATTTAATTCCCAAATAATGATCTGAAATGAAGTTTATTAGTATTGTCATTATTACGATACAACTTTCTTATCCTTAAAAAATGCATTACCGTCATTGCGAGGAGCCGTAGGTGACGTGGCAATCCATGCATTAAACAGCCCTCTGGATGGCCACGCCTCCTCGAGGCTCGCCATGACGACAGAGGGGAACAACTCACTCAGCTTCAGCAGCAGCTTCTTGCTCTGACTCCTGCGCCACGCGCTCACGCTGCTGCTGCTTACGCTTCATAAGGTTCTGACGCAAAGCGCTCGCCAATTTCTTTTGTCGTTCAGTAAGTGGCTTGCCATTTTTATCTGCAACTTTTTTATCAATCACTTTTTTATCCGTCACTTTGTTGTCCTTTTCAAACAAATTAAAAACCAGAATGCCGGGAATGTTGTCAACGCTGTCAGAAAAAATAACCAACCCCACCCCACAAGATCAGCTGTGACACCCGCTAACAAAGACACAATAACACGGCTTAATGACCCCACAGCATAAAGAAACGTAAAGTGGCCCGCTGAAAATGGAGACTTACAATAAATTGTAATCACGGCAATAAAAGCCGTCGACGCCATTCCCGATGCAAAACTTTCCACACCAATCGTAATTACCAGAATTGATAAATCATGACCAACCCAGGACTGAATGATAAACAACAGGCACGACACTGCCTGTAAAAACAAACTTGCACCAACAACAAAAAGACAACCGAGCTGATGTATCAAGTAACCAGCAGCCAAGCCACCAACAACCATAAGCGAAATACCAAATGACTTTGTTATATTCGCGTATTCCATTTTATTAAAGGACAAATCATAGAGAAAAGGCGCCGACATTGCATTCAAAACAGTATCAGCAATTTTAAAAAAAAGAATAAATAAAATCAGATTAACAAACGGCGTTTCTTTATATAAACTTTGAAAACTAACTTTTAACGTTTCTATAAATGAAGCAATCGGAACAAAGGCAGTTTCAAATGTCTTAACTGGCACAAACCATAATGCCGGCATGCCAAGCACTTGAATTATTCCCATAATCCAGTAAGCACAACGCCAATCAAACAAAGATGCAAGATAGAGTGCACCTGCGCCGCCAATCAACATTCCACAACGAAAGCCAATCGATTCAATTGCAGCCCCTGCCCCCATTTGTTTTTCTGCTAACAACTCAACGCGTAGTGCGTCAATCACAATATCTTGGCTCGCGGCAAAGAATGACATTGCAAAAGCTGCCATTGCAACCGAAACAAGTTGCTGCATTGGATCAAAACTACCCAGCAAAAATGTCGAAACAATAAGCCCTAGCTGCGCAATAACACCCCACACTTTATACCCTTGATAACGGCACTGAAAAAAGTTATTCGCAAAGCGATCAAGAAATGGCGCCCAAAGAAATTTAACGCAGTAAGGAAGGGTCACAAGTGTAAATAGACCAATCATAGACGGACTAATTTTACATTCCGTCAAACGAAAACTAAGAGTCGATAAAACCAATAAAAAAGGTATGCCGCTTGACACGCCAAGAAGAAAAAAATGAAAAATAGAACGATTGAAGTATAGATGAAACACGTTTGTTCTTATTTAGAATTAAGATTATGCGAGAACCACATGATGTTACCTTGTAGCATAAATTTGTAAGAAATGGCTACACCAAACACCCAAAAGCAAGTTCGCTTAAGCGTAATTGTTACATCGAGAACACGCCAAGCAGAAATAAGAAGGCAGACTCGAAAGTTCAAATATTCTGCAACAACTCACCGAAAATTACTAACTATTACATTTAATGGCCCCCGCACACCACTCAACAAGTGACAATTTTGTCAAATTAAGGCATCATAATATTATGATATTCGATCTACTATTTCCTATCGCCGACCATGTAATGAATCCCCTCGTTATACTTACGATTGGGGTAATAGGAGGAGCTGTCGCCGGAATGCTGGGCATTGGAAGCGGCGTTATTGTGACACCATTATTACCTAAATTCCCGGATAAATTGTAACTAGGATTACGTTTTCTGCGTGACCTCAACCTTGAGCGCCATTAAAATTTCCCGTTGTGCTTTTGTGATTTCTGTTAAAATATGTCCGTATTTTCCTGAGTATTTTATCTGTGTCA
>CAIOTO010000076.1 GCA_903861255.1 uncultured Alphaproteobacteria bacterium
AACGTGCTATTGATCTTTCTATTCCTCTCAACACAACTATCACTAATTGGGGAAAAATATGCAGATCTTTGTCTGAGGCCTCCCGTAAAAGAAAACCTCAAATGGAAAAATATCACTCCTTAGGTTAGCGCTTATGGGGTAGCGCCCTGTGCGTGGGATTCAAAAACAGACTCCATCTCACATGTTGCCGCCGGTGATGCTAACCAAAAGTGAGGATTCTGTTTTAAAGGTGCGCTTGCCTGCGCCGCTTTTAGTTGCAGCCGATAGTCCACCGCGCCATCCAGCGGCAGACAATAAAAATGTTCCTGAAAATACGGGATGAAATCAGCAAACTGTTCGCGGTTAAGCCCGCCTTTATAAAAATCATCAGGTGCGATATTACCCGTCATCAGCACAATGACATGGTGCGCAATCAGTGCGGGAATTAGGCGCCTTAGCAGCATCGCCGTTGCAATGTCATAAATCTGCAGTTCATCAATCCAAATCACACGAAATTGGTGGTGAATATCATCAGCAAGTGTGTTGATGTCTTTTGATTGCAAAGCGCGGTGTAGTTCAGCAAAAAAGGTGTCGCAATGATAACGTTGTTTTGTGATGTGCAGTTGATCAAATATGTGCTTAACCAGGGTCGTTTTGCCGCGCCCGACATCGCCATACAGGTAAATACCGCTGTGCGTGGTTTTGCGTGTAAATAAGGACAGTGCTGATTTTCGGGTGTTGTCCGCACACATTAAGGCTAGGTTGCGTTGAATTTCACGGAATACGTTTTGCTGCTGTGCGTCAAAGTTAATATCCATTGGTTTACATCACTGTTCGGTACACTATAATTGTACCTCACAATAAATTAACAAACTGATAAGAACTTTAAACTTGATATTATTATTGATAATGGCTATATATATTCATTGATGTTAATTTAAAATGATCTATCAACTCTCTCTTTGGATAAATAAATGTTTAAAACAATTTTAAAAATAATGACGTGTGCTGTGGTGTTGCCTGTGGCTGGCTTTGCCGGTGTGGGTGAGTTTAAAGAAGAGGGGCCGATAGAAAGCGGTATGGCTGCTGCGCAATCGTCGGGAGCTGCCGATTCTGCCGTAAGAGGCGCGGATGCCGCGGGTTACCTCTTGTTGAGCGAAATTTAAAAATAGCTGCGTGGCATGTAGGTTTTGTCAACACCACTAATACGCGTAGTTTTATGGGGCAGCGTTGGAAGTTAGCGTGGTCTTCGCCTGCTGAAAAAATTATAGAACTCAGGGACCAATATCCAGAAGGTTCAGTGCCGCGAACAAGATATACACAAATGCTTGAAAAAGTATCTGGTTGGTGTCAAATTCTTGAGGTTTTTACTGATTGGGAACTTGAAATCAATAGTGAAAACAGTCTGCGTTTCTATTCAATTGCGAAAGAATTATTTCAGGATTGGGACACATCTGACAGAATATGGTGGCCTGACGTGGCTACAATAGATGAATCTGAGAAAAACATTTCATGTATGATGTATGATTTCTTTTACAAGACATTGAAGCTTGCTCTTAATGAAACAGAAGCTGCAGAACAAAATTTCAACCAACAATCTGAAAGATTTTCTGCTGAAATTACAGCGCACATCGATGCCCATACTGATGGTTTAGCGGTTGAAGAAATGATATCGCGTGATGAAATTGGTGTCGATCATTACGCATATGCGTTCCGCGATCGTAACATAAACCCAACAAGCATTATCTACTATGTACATGGTGGGAAGGGCTTGACGATTCACGATCCGGCCATGTTCAAATTTACATCTGAATTTTTTCGAGAAAATATAATGTCTCCGTGGTATTACATGATGGATTATGTTCAAGCAGGTGTTGATAATCGTACGCTCGCCGTTATTCCATTTCTAAAAAGCCTTGTTCAGGCAGGGCACCTTGTTGTTTGCCTTAACTATCCAGGCTCACACAATCATGGGAGAAATTTGGGAGATTCGGCATATCTGCATGATCCTCGGATTTGGGAGGATGGCTGCACTAAAAGTGGTTACAAGCCGGATAACACAACCCCGTTGGCTGAAATTGTTAAAAATCAAATCGAATATTTTACACCAAGAATTAAAGATCAATATGAATTTGACGCTTCAGTCCCTGTAGCGTACTTAGGTCATAGCTTAGGTGGCGCAATGGGCGGTCGGCTTATTTCAAAACATACAGATTTTGTGAATCAGTACTTTTCGTCAGTCATAATTGTTTGCCCAGCTATGGCACATGATCAATATTATGATGGCTATGATAGGGATGCCATGAATGTAGAATGGTCGCAAGATTTAGGATCAGCAAATGCGTCATTAACAACCCCTGTTTTGATTATTACAGGTGGAGTAAAAGATAAGGCTACTCCGTCAGAAAGGTGTGGAGGACTTATGTATCGCGCATTAACACATAGGGGTATATATCCTGCGTTAACACATGAGGGAGCTCGCACTAACATGATCACTTATCATGAAATAGACAGCGCAGGTCATGCACCGCATAATATGTTTGATACCTTGCCGTCTGTAGACAAAGCTTTGGTTGCTAAGTTCATGAACGAAAATCCTGGCGTTGATGTTTGGGATATGAACGAGGCCGGTATTCCTGAAGATGTAAAAGTCCATATCCAGACGATAAAAGCCAACATGCCAATTGCGATTAAGAATTACAATGAATTTTTTGGGCTTGTTTTGAAAGCAGCAAATCCAACTACTTAGACCTTAAGTGTCCAGCGATAGCGCAACGCTCCCTCTGCTTATTGCCTTTTGGCCGTGCGCAGAGGGTAATCTTGTGTTGATTTGCACGTGTACGAAAACTTGCTTTTACCACCCCAAATATGTTATGTATAAATATAAAAGTATTAAGAAATAGTTAATAAGATCATGGACATAGCATTGTTAAAAGGCCTTCAAACATCGATTCCAGGACGCTATGCGCGGGCATTGTTTGAAGTTGCGCAAGAACAAAAAGAAACGTTTGCAATCCTTGAAAAACTTAAAGAATTTGACCGTGCATGCCTGCAAGATATAGATGTCAAGAAGACATTGCCTTTTTTCAAAGAACAAGAATTCGCAGATTTCTTGGGCAGCATTGCAGCGCCATTAGAATGGCCAAAGTACCTTATTCATTTCTATCAAATCTTGCATAGCCGCAAACGTTTGTCGATTTTCAAAGAAATTATCGATGTATTTGAAAGTTGCTGCAATCACGCCGACAACCGTATGACGGCGCGCATCTCAGTGCCGACTATGCCGACTGTGTCGCAACGTAAAAAGATCCAAGCGCAAGTGTTTTCACTGTTTGGCAAGAAAATTGATTATGAGTATGAATCAATTCCTGATTTGCTTGGCGGTGTTGTGATCCAGGCTGAAAACTTGCGGGTTGACGCAAGCCTTAAAAAGCAAATTGATACGCTTGAAAATAATCTTCACGAAATTGCTTATAAGGGCGCGGCTTAATGCAACTACCTGCGTCAGAAATTTCCGTATAGGAAAACTGATCGCAATCATGCCTGTTGATTAAGCATCCTCACAGTCTCTGGTGGACTTTGACACGAACGATCTCCTGACCTCCCTTAGATGTCATATTGCTGCAAACACCTATCTCTTTTCATACCTGACACAATAGGAGGGTGTGTTTTTAAAAGTGATTGGTGGTATGAGAAAAATCTTA
>CAIOTO010000077.1 GCA_903861255.1 uncultured Alphaproteobacteria bacterium
AACGTGCTATTGATCTTTCTATTCCTCTCAACACAACTATCACTAATTGGGGAAAAATATGCAGATCTTTGTCTGAGGCCTCCCGTAAAAGAAAACCTCAAATGGAAAAATATCACTCCTTAGGTTAGCGCTTATGGGGATAATACCCGGGTGGAGGATAATATCCAGGAGGCGGATAAGCAGGATTTTTTTGTTGCGCATTCGCGGCATCTATAGCTAAAGCCTGCGCCATTGGTTGTGGTCCACCAACTTGAGCAGGCGAAACTCCTGCTGCGGCTACTCCTACAGGTGATGGTGCTTGAGCGGGCAAAGTGCCTCCCCCCACTCCCGCGCTTTGCGTGGGCGCAGCAGAGGTTACACTCGGTATTCCCATAATATTAGAAACACTTGATGTATTATTTGATGCCACCGAAGTTGCACTCGTTGTTATTGATTGATTTGGCGCTGGGTTAACGCCTAAAACGCCTGCAATTCCTGCCATCCCAACCGGCTGAGATGCACCTGCTGATTGTGTACTAGGCAACGCACTACTTGTACTCGTTTGCGTAACAGCACTTGTCTGTGTAACTGAACTTGCTTGCGATGCAGCATTTTGTTGATTTGAAATTTGAGATATACTAACCTTCATTTGATCAGATGCATCTTTTAGATCTTGAGTCGTTGCCGTTAATCTCACTATTTTTTGATCAGACTCATCTGCGCGACGCTTAAGTTCTGCAATATCCTGACTCTCTGACGTTGCTGGCACACTAACACTTGCCGTCTGAGTTGCTGAAGTATTTGCGGCTTGAGTTACTGAAGTATTTGCGGCCTGAGTTACTGACGTATTAGCAGGCTGTGTTACGGACGTATTTATAGATTGAGCCACTGCTTGTGTCGGGCCACCTGGCAACGATAATCCCGCCAATATAGACTGAACCGAGGGTGTGCCTGTTGATGTTGTACTAACTGCCACACCTTGTATACTCGTAGCGTTCACGCTACTCACTAAAAGCACGTGTGATAAAAACAACAGTAATGAAGCTAGCCGCCGGTCTATCATAGCAATCGAATGTAATTCCCTCCAGGTTATAGAATAACGATAGAAAGTTAACAAAATATAAAAATATATTCAAAATCGTTTATAATTTTTATTCAACGATATTTATTAATAAAAAATTAAGATTATTCAGAGCAAAGGTTCCCATTAACCAACGCATTGGGAAAGCATCGAAAATCGACTCAAGATCGATTGGTAAACAAACTGTTAAAATTTCAATAAAAATAAAAAAATATTTAATTCGAATTTTCTTAAAAATTTTGGTAACCTTTTAATAAGCGAAAAACTCTCGAGGAGTAAATAGTGCGTATATTATTAATAGAAGACGATTCAACTACCGCAAAAAGCATAGAAGGTATGCTCGTTAGCGAAGGCTTTGTTGTAGACACAACCGACTTAGGTGAAGATGGCCTGGAAATTGGCAAGCTGTATGAATACGACATCATTGTCCTTGATTTGATATTACCTGACATGGATGGTTTTGAGGTGTTACGCAGATTGCGCGCAGCACAAATCAAAACACCTGTGCTTGTACTATCTGGACTAAGTGAAATTGATGACAAAGTTAAAGGACTGGGCTTTGGAGCAGATGATTATCTTACAAAACCTTTCAACCGCATTGAACTACTAGCACGTATGCACGCCATCGTACGCCGTTCACGTGGCCATGGCGATTCGATGATTAAAACAGGTCGCATGGTAGTCAATCTACAAAATAGAACAGCAAGCGTTGACGGAAACACGATCAATCTTACAGGAAAAGAATATGCAATTTTGGAATTATTATCACTCCGAAAAGGCACTACCCTTACAAAAGAAATGTTCCTAAATCATCTTTATGGCGGAATGGACGAACCAGAGCTCAAAATAATTGACGTATTTATTTGCAAACTACGCAGAAAAATAAGCGAAGCTCTTGGTGATGATAATTGCATTGAAACAGTATGGGGACGTGGATATGTATTACGTGATCCTTCACACAACGATGCCGCCCCTATCATGCAGATTCGCACGCCTAACCACGAGTCACGAACTTCTCCTAACCAAGCAGCAGCAAATAACGATGCAAAAATTAAAGAGACACTTAACTAAAGGTTGATAATGTGCTATTCTGAAAAGGAAACTTTTCAGGAGACAAGCTATGTCAGTAAATTGCAAAAAATGCTCAAGCACAGATCGTGTGAAAAATGGATTTATTCGTGGGTATCAACGTTACA
>CAIOTO010000078.1 GCA_903861255.1 uncultured Alphaproteobacteria bacterium
CACCCCCCCCCTCGCCTTCTCCTAATGACTTGGGTGTTGCGAATCCAACAAATGTACCAACAATCCATGCTTTCTTTGACGGAAATCGAATGAAACCAATAAACCAAGCATCTTTATAATCATTGGTTGTCCCTGTCTTTCCACCGATATCTAAACCATACTGTTCACGTAAATAATTTATCTTTTTGGCATTTCCACCCATAACAACTCCACGCAGCATTTCCTGCATTTGTTCGGCATATTGAGATTCAATCGCCTGAGTACGATCATCCGTTAATACATTTTTGTGGGCCGAATTAGGTTCAAGCAAATGGTCATTAAACGCCGGCGGCATGTGAAAAATCAAATGGCCTTCACGGCTATTTATTCGTTTAATAAAATGCGGAAAGACTCGTTTTCCACTATTTGCAATGGTTGCATATGCTGCCGTCATTTTAAGAAGAGTTGTCCCACCAGCCCCCAATGACATCGCTAATTGGGCTGGCATATTATCTGAAATTCCCAATCGCTTTGCCATATTTTGAACAGGCCCCATTCCAATTTGATGCGCAAGCCGAACTGTCATTTGGTTGACAGATTGTTCAATCCCAAGATAAAGCGGCGTTGGGCCTAATGATTTTCGCGTTGAATTCTTTGGTGCGTATATACCAAGCCCCGCACCAAGTACAACCTCAATAGGACTGTCATCAATAATAGTATCGCGTGTATAGCCCAATTCAAGCGCAGCTAAATACACAAAAGGCTTAAAGCTTGACCCTGGTTGCCTGACTGCCTGCGTCGCGCAATTAAACTGAGAAATATCGGCGCTATACCCGCCGGTCATCGCAAGAATTTCACCTGTATCCGCATCCATCACAACCATCGCGCCCGTAACCAAAGGAATCTGGTCGAGCGTATAGTACAACATACCATTAGCCCCTTTTAGATCTGATACAATGTTAGTTACAATAACATCGCCTTCCCGCAGAATTGATTTTAGAGGAATCACTTTTTTAGAAACAGGCATTTTTTCTTTGGTAAAATCTGACGACGCAAGGCTCTCATTTTTAATCTCGCCCTTATGGCCATCGGCAAACCCAATTTCAACACCATGCGGTAAAATACGCAAGACAACGGCAATGTCATTTTTTCGATCTTTAGGGAATAATGTTAACGCGTTTATTTTTGTCGAAAGTAACACTTGCCACGTTTTCATTTCAACGGGCGTCAATTGTGCCAATGGCCCACGATAACCATGACGTTTATCATAAAGCTCAAGCCCTAAGCGAAGCGAACGTTCACAAAATGCTTGAATATGTGTATCAAGCGACGTGTAGATCGAATAACCTTCTTGATAGACTGCGCCGTCTTTAAAACGTTGCATTAATTCGCGCCGAATCTCTTCACTCGCGTATGTGATTTGACTCAAACGTTCAGGCAAAGAGACATTCAATGGCGCACCTTGCGCCTCTTGCGCAGCATCATAACTAATAACACCCTCCTCGGCCAACCGTCTTAACGTTGCATTTCTACGTATCAGTGCTTTTTTTTGTTCTTTGATCGGATGGTAATTTGCAGGCGCTTTTGGAAGAGACGCTAAAAAGGCACATTCAACAAGTGTCAGTTCATGAAGCGATTTTTGAAAATATGTATAAGCGGCTGCCGCAACACCATAACTTCGCATGCCAAGGTAAATTTGATTAAAATAAAGTTCAAGAATACGATCTTTAGACAAAGCACTTTCGATTCTCATCGACATAATTGCCTCACGAACCTTTCGCATAAATGATTGGTCATTCCCAACTAAAAAGTTTTTTGCAACTTGCTGTGTAATCGTAGAGGCCCCAACGGGTTTTGCGTACCATTTTCCATGCAACGTATTTCGTATAACTGCACGCGCCAAACTAAATACATCAATGCCAGGGTGATAATAAAAATTTTTATCTTCTGCTGCTAAAAATGCTTTTATAAGCTGTGGGGGAATTTCATGAATAGGAACGAAAATACGATATTCTGAGATAAGCTCTCGATAAAGATTATTGCCGTTATCGTAAATACGCGACCCTTCTGGAGGCTTATAATGCTGCAAAAATTCATGATTAGGCAGATCATGACCACAATAATAAAAAAGAGCTATCACGCCACAAATAAGAACACCAATACAAATACTGATGCCCTTAAAAATACGATAGATAGCTCTCAGCATATAGCTTAATCCGATTTAGGATTCACATCATAATCGACATGCTGTTCATCCGTGTCTTTACGGTTATTTGGACGATTTAAAACCTTTTCAAGCTGCGACTCTTCCCATGTATTACCTAAAAATGGGAAAAACTCCTCAAGCATAGGAACTTGCCCAAGTGTAATAGCTCGCAATCCCACATTAATACCACAGCCTATAATGACCCAAATAGGCCAAAATGTCCCTGCTCCCATTGACAACCAAACAATGATTGAACATATACACACGACACCATAAATCAAAAGATCTGTGTAAAACTTTTTTAATTCACGAAGTTTTGTACGCGCATATTGCTCATCTTCTGCAGAGGCTACGCCATCACATACTTTATCGATTTGAGCAGCCTTAGATACTCCACTTTTGACCGATTTTTCTTTTATGTTCTTCTTTTTTAATTTTTCGTGTTCCATACATGAATATCCTAGGTTATTGCTGAATTTGTAAAAGAATACCATAAAGCAAGTTCATATTAAAATGCTTAACCATCAACAACAGATCTTTTAAACGCAAACAGTGGACGATTCAAACCAAACACACAAGAAATTGAAGCGCTTTGGCCCGATTTTTATAGATAATTAGACATCTCATCGCTCATAGCCCACATCATGAAAGTCTTGGCATTGAATCACACACTATGTTAACGTATTTTTAGATAAATACATGGCAAGTCCTATGGGTAAAGAAACTGTAATCACCGCTCCCACAATGGCAGAAGCACTCGCGAAAGTTCGTCGCGAATTAGGGCGTGATGCACTTATTCTAAATCACGAAGAATCCGGTGGAAAAGTCCATGTAACAGTACGGTCGGACAAAGCTCAACCTGTGGCTATTCCTAAAAATAAATCGCATGATTTCAATGATAATAAAACAGATGATAAGCAAACTGAGGTCCCGAGTTGGATACGTCCTTTATCTCCCCCAAGTAAAATGCAAGACCACAGATCTCAATCATCCTCAATACAATCAGTTTCAACGACCGATAATCCATCTCACTCAGGAAATGAATCAAAATCATTTAACCGCATAAGTGACGAACAAAAAACAGGTCAAATCAATATCCCAGTTAAACGTGGTAACTTTAAAAAGCTTATGAATCCAGCATCTGCTTTTGACGAAACATTGTCGGCTATTAGTGCTGTCTGTGATTTATGTGAATTTCATCAACTGGGTGATGCACTCGGTGAAGCATGGCTACGCGCAATGAATCCAGAATTCACTCATGCACCTATTCAACTTATACCCGCACTTGATCGCGTCATTCCCACAAATCAAAATTGGCTTAGCGAATTAATCTTAAAAAAGCAAGCCGTACTCGTTGGGCCACCTGGCGCTGGAAAAACAGTAACCATTGCCAAACTTGCAGCTATGTTGCTTGAACAAGGGAAGAAAGTTCGCGTCATAACGCTTGATACCATTAAGGCCTCAGGTACATGGCAACTTGAAGAATATTTAAAACCACTCAGCCTGCAACTGTATGTTGGGCCTGAATATCTTCCCGTCGCACGTCCTAAAGAAATTATGTTGATCGACACCCCTGCCCTAAACATTTCTCTACCACGCAACCAAGAATACTTAAAAAATCTGAGGGCTAAAATTAATGTTCCCTTCACGCTCGTATTGCCAGCTGATATGAATCCTGTAGAGGCTGAAGAAGTAGCACAAGCCTATTTGGAAGCAGATACAGACACACTCATCGTCACACGCCTTGAACTATCCAAACGATGCGGCGTCCCCTTGCGTGCAGCCTATCAAGGACTTAAACTTACGTTAGTATCAAAAAGCCCTGAATTAATGGAAGGACTTCAATGCGCAACACCAGAAATTATACTCGAGAAAATGCTTGCAGCCTGCGAGATTTCATTATGAGACAGGTAAATGCATCTGTCGCTTTACCTACCGTCATGGCGAGCCTCAAAGAGGCGTGGCCATCCAGAACTTCTCTAGATCACCACGTCACTACGTTCCTCGTGATGACGGCGTTTTTCACAAGGCGGTTTTCTTTCCTCCTACTCCTCATACAAACACCAGCAATGGCAGCAACAGGCCAACCGAAACCATGGCAAATGAATTTTCAAGAAGCAGCCACCCCCATGATGGCCGGCATCAATGACATGCATAATCTTTTGCTTATCATTATTGCAATCATCGCTATCATCGTTGGATGTTTAATGAGCTATGTTATTTGGCGCTTTCGTGCTTCTAAAAACCCAATCCCCAGCACAACAACACATAATACAATGCTTGAAATCGTATGGACATTTATCCCTGTCATTGTTGTTGTCATGATCACAATTCCATCCGTCAAACTGATGTATGAAATGGAAAAACCACACGACCCTGATATGACCGTCAAAATCATTGGTAAACAATGGTATTGGACGTATGAATATCCAGCTAAAGAAGGAAAAACACTTAGCTTTGATAGTCACATGATTGAAACGAAAGATCTAAAGCCTGGCCAATTAAGACTTCTCGAGGTCGATAACCGTATGGTTGTTCCTGTTGGCACAACAGTACAATTAATCATAACAGCAGGCGACGTTTTACATAGCTTTGCTGTACCTTCACTTGGTATAAAGAAAGATGCTGTTCCTGGTCGCATTAACGAAACATGGTTACGTATCGAAAAAGAAGGAGTGTATTATGGGCAATGCTCTGAATTATGTGGTATCAATCATGGCTATATGCCAATCGCCGTGCACGCTGTAAGCAAAGCTGACTATGCTTCTTGGCTGCAAAAAATGAAACATGGACATTAGAATTTCCGTAAATACTTTTTTCAATTTTAAGGCAATCTAAAATGACATCAATAACGCATACGACATCGCATTCACATCATGGAATTCACACCACACCAACTGGCTGGCGTCGCTGGCTTTTTTCAACAAACCATAAGGACATCGGAACGCTATACATGTATTACGCTGCCATTGGCGGCATCTTTGGCACTGTATTGTCAATGGTTATTCGCATGCAGCTTATGCATCCAGGTAGCACGATTCTAACTGGCCAAGCCTATAACGTTGCGATCACTGGGCACGGCCTTCTTATGATCTTTTTTATGGTTATGCCTGCTCTTATCGGTGGCTTTGGCAATTGGTTTGTGCCCTTAATGATTGGCGCGCCTGACATGGCTTTTCCACGGCTGAATAACATCAGCTTTTGGCTTATGGTTCCGTCACTTATTTTACTGACCTTATCGATGGTGGTTGGTGCGGGTGCCGGTACGGGTTGGACATTCTATCCCCCATTAAGTTCTGTTCCTGGACATGATGGTCCCGCCGTTGATTTCATGTTGCTCAGTCTACATGTTGCCGGCGCATCGTCAATCTTAGGATCCATTAACCTGATCACAACGATTTTTAATATGCGTGCCCCTGGCATGACTTTTCACAAAATGCCCCTTTTCGTATGGTCAATTCTTGTCACATCATTCTTGCTACTTTTGTCTGTACCTGTCCTTGCTGGCGGAATAACAATGCTCTTAACTGACCGTAATTTTGGCACGGCCTTTTTCAACCCAGCTGGCGGCGGTGACCCTGTTCTATTCCAGCATTTATTCTGGTTCTTTGGTCACCCTGAAGTCTACATCATCATCATGCCAGCCTTCGGAATTGTCAGCCAAATCATCTCAACCTTTTCAAAAAAACCAGTTTTTGGCTATCTTGGCATGGCCTATGCTATGGTTTCCATCGGGGCACTTGGCTTTATCGTGTGGGCACACCACATGTTCACCGTTGGGCTTGACGTTAATTTGCGTGCTTACTTTACCATAGCAACGCTCATCATCGCCGTTCCTACAGGCATAAAGGTATTCAGCTGGCTTGCAACCATGTGGGGTGGCTCACTCGTTTTTAAAACGCCAATGCTTTTTGCTATGGGTTTTGTATTACTCTTTACCATTGGTGGATTAACAGGCGTTGTACTTGCCAACGCCGAGGTTGATCAGATGCTCCACGATACCTATTACGTTGTTGCACACTTTCACTATGTGCTATCCATGGGCGCACTCTTTGGTTTATTTGGTGGCTTTTATTACTGGATTGGCAAAATGTCCGGATATCAATACAAAGAAACCCTTGGCAAAATTCATTTTTGGTTACTCTTTGTTGGTGTCAATGTCTTGTTCTTTCCTATGCACTTTGCAGGTATATCTGGCATGCCACGCCGCATCCCCGATTATCCAGATGCTTTCTGGCAATGGAATTATATATCATCAATAGGGGCCTTTATGTCAGCCTTTTCAGCACTCTTCTTTTTCTACATTGTCTACCGCATCTTTAAAGATAAAAAGAGATGTTCAGGTAACCCATGGGGAGATGGCGCAAAAACACTTGAGTGGACATTGCCATCGCCACCTTTATTTCATTCTTTTGAAACACAGCCGATTATTAAATGATGATAGCCAGCAATCACTACGATTCGCACCCCTTCGATTTTTGGGAACTGTTAAAGCCAAGGGTAATGTCCCTTGTGATTTTTACAGCCTTTTGTGGCATGATGTTAGCACCTGGACATATTCACCCATTGCTTGGCTTTGCATCTATTTTCTGTATTGCTGTTGGCGCTGGCGCCTCGGGATGTCTTAACATGTGGTGTGAAATGCACCGCGATACGGTTATGTCGCGCACGCAGTCGCGCCCCCTTCCCTCTGGGCGAATTGACCCCAATTCAGCACTCGCATTTGGTATAATTTTATCTCTACTATCTGTCGGTATGCTGGGACTCGTCAGTAACTGGCGCGCATCCGCGTATCTGTTGATCACTATACTTTTTTACGTTTTTGTTTACACGTTGTATCTTAAACCACGTACCCCACAAAACATCGTTATTGGCGGTGCAGCAGGCGCATTCCCCCATAAGCGCTAACCTAAGGAGTGATATTTTTCCATTTGAGGTTTTCTTTTACGGGAGGCCTCAGACAAAGATCTGCATATTTTTCCCCAATTAGTGATAGTTGTGTTGAGAGTAATAGAAAGATCAATAGCACGTTGTATTTGATGAAACATAAATTCATATTCGCG
>CAIOTO010000079.1 GCA_903861255.1 uncultured Alphaproteobacteria bacterium
GTTAAGCTTAAAATCAGGGTTGCTTTTACACTATGCATTGCGCCATCCTTTAGGTATGAATCATAATTGTGATGTTCTACGTTCATAATGATTCAATATTATTAATAATGTGTAAACGCGAGGTTCTTTGTGATTATAAAAAATTTATTTTTCTTAACCTTTTTCTTTTTTTCAGTAAGTAGTGTAAATGCGTCAGATCGTTTACAAGGCATTTTGCCTGAATTTGAAAAATATGTTGAAAAAGTTCAAGCGGAGTGGGGCGCTCCTGGCATAGCTGTTGGTATCGTAAAAGATGGTAAGATTGTGTACATAAAGGGTTTTGGTGTACGTGAAGTTGGTACAGCTAAAAAAATTGATGAACACACTGTTTTTCAAATAGCATCACTTACAAAAAATATATTAGTCCATTTATTTGCCAAATTAGTGCAAGAAGGTAAAATTAATTGGGATGATCTTGTCGTAAAATATATACCGACATTCTTTATTGGTGATGCGAGTGTTACTTCCCAATTTACGATTCGTGATCTAGTTTCACATAGAAGCGGACTACCTTCTTTTTCATGTGATTCATTATGGTATTTAGATTTTTCAGCCGAAGAAATAATTAAAGGCGTTGCTAAAATACCATTAAAGAGCCCAATTCGATCAAAATATGGCTACCAGAATCAACTTTTTGGTGTAGCAAGTATGATCGCCGAAAAAGTAACAGGAAAGACAATAGAAGCATTATTTAAAGAGTATTTTTTCACTCCGCTTAAATTAAATGATTCAAGTGTTGGGCTTCAAGCTATTAAGCCTGAAAAATCATTTATAAGCCGCTTATTTAATTCAGCTAATGATCTCAATGTAGCGCGTCCACATGATGATCGCGGTGATACGGCGCATCCAATGGAATTTTCTCACCTAATGTACCGTTTTCCCGGAAGTTCCGGTGCAAACATGTCAGTAACAGATCTTTCTAAGTGGATGATTTTTATGATTAATAAAAGTGCGTATGAGGGAAAGACATTTATTGAGGAAAAACAATACAATGAAATTATAAAGCCTAGTATTGAATGTGCAATGAAATATAACGATTCTCAATTTCCAGGTGACCGCTATAAAAGCGTTGCTTACGGTATGGGGCACTTTATCATGGAATATGGTGAGGGAAGAAAATACCTAAAAACATTTGGTCATATGGGTGGTTTTTTGGGAGTCCGCAGTTTAATGGTTGTGGCGCCTGAAGAAAAATTGGGCATTGTTGTTTTGTCTAATTACGGGTCATTTCGGGTAAGCTTTGTTCCTGAAGCAATTCATAATAAATTCATGGATTTGTACTTGGGACTTTCTGAAATTGATTGGAGCCAGCGTCTAAGAGATAGTTTTCTGTCCATTAAAAAACAAAATAAAATGTATAAAACCATGCAAAGACTACAAAATCCAAAAAAAGCACAGCCATTAACTGATTATGCAGGTGTGTACAAAAATGATTTATATGGGCAACTTGAACTGAAAGTTGAATCAGATATTCTTTATTTGTTGTTCCGTAATAAAAGAATAGCACTTGAACATTTTAATGGTAATGAATTCACATTTCCAGGACATCTATTATCGGCAACGTATTGCGAAAGTGATGTGGGATATATAGACTTTGGTTCAAGAAATGGAAATAAATTAGATTTATGCGCTATTTCTTCATTGCTTTCTGATGGAAAAGAGCATGGCTTGTTTGAAAGAAGTAACGGGGCAGATATAAAAAAGTAATTGTAGCAGTTAAGCTTTTAAATAGTACTAAATCCGTCATGACGAACCCGAAGGGTGTGGCTATCCAGTGAGTGTTTTCTGGATGGCCACGTCACTATCGCTCCTCGCAATGACGGTAGAGTTTAAATTGAGTTTAATAATGAATGACACGCCCTAATGCATCGAGTGTTGATTCATGCATCATTTCAGACAACGTTGGATGCGGAAAAATCGTATGAATAAGCTCTTCTTCTGTTGCCTCTAATGTTTTTGCAATTACAAAACCTTGAATCATCTCGGTTACCTCAGCGCCAATCATGTGCGCCCCAAGTAATTCTCCTGTTTTTGTATCAAAAATTGTTTTAACAAGACCTTCAGGTTCACCCAAAGCAATTGCTTTTCCATTGCCGCGAAATGGGAAGCGACCCACTTTTATCTCGCGTCCAGCGTCAATTGCTTTTGCTTCTGTTAGACCAACACTCGCAATTTGCGGCATACTGTATGTGCAACCTGGAATATTCTCACGGCTCATTGGATGTGCTTTTAAGTTCGCAATTTTCTCAACACAGAGTATTCCTTCGTGTGACGCTTTGTGTGCAAGCCACGGCGCACCTGCCACGTCACCAATTGCATACACACCAGGCTCGGCTGTTTGGCAATATGCATCAACGATAATTTGGCCTTTTTCAACTTTTACTTTGGTTTTTTCCAAGCCCAGATTCTCGGTGTTCCCAATAATACCCACTGCGACAATCACAGCATCAACTGTTTTAACTTCTGTTTTGCCATTAGCCATTTTCACAGTAACTGAAACAGATTTATCAGTTGCTTTCATATCCGTTACGGACGCGCCTAAAGCAAACGTAATACCATGCTTTTCGAATGATTTTTGCGCAAGAGCGGATATTTCAGCATCTTCTTGTGGCAAAATCCGATCGAGCACTTCAACAACAGTTACATTTGCACCAAGTGTTTTGTAAAAACTAGCAAATTCAATGCCAATAGCACCTGATCCAATGATCAATAAATCTTTTGGCATAAACGTAGGTGTCATTGCCTCTCTTGCAAGCCAAACAAGAGGATGATTTTGAGGTGCGAAGGGAAGGGTGCGTGCACGTGCACCCGTTGCAATGATAATGTGAGGTGCTAATAACTGTTCAACTTTACCATCATTCAAAGTAACTGTTACTTTTTTATTACCATCGAGCACTGCTGAACCTTCGAACACAGTCACTTTATTTTTTTTCAAAAGCCCTCGAATGCCAGATGATAATTGCCCAGCAATTGTGCGTGATCGTTTTACGATTGCGGGGAGGTCAATTTTAACATCTGAAACATTAAGACCGAATGCGGGGGCATTATCAATTAAATGCTTCACTTCCGCGCTACGCAGTAATGCTTTTGTCGGGATACAGCCCCAATTAAGACAAACACCACCAAGGTGCTCACGTTCAATAATGGCTGTTTTCATTCCTAATTGCGCTGCACGAATAGCCGCAACGTAGCCGCCTGGGCCCGCACCTACAATAACAACATCAAAGTTTTGCATAATCTTTTGATCAATCCTGTAATTATTTTTTGTTGCTACAGAATACATAAAATACATTAAAAGAGCAAATGATCGTGTGAAAAACTTTAATATCAGTTATGCCCTAATAGCACAATTTAAATGTTTAATCATTTTTTAACGATTTTAGAAATAACATAATATATATGTGTATCTTCAATATAGATGCTTTAAAATAATTTTTTCTATGGAATAGATAGATTGATGAATATTTTTTTTAACAGAAACGCTGAAAAAATATTGGTTTCACATTTATGAATAAAAGTCTTATTTCATTTTTATTTTTATGTGTTTTGCTTGCTCCTTTTGATGCAGAGGCATTAAAAATGCCTAAAATCGGTGGTAAAGGTAAAAATCCAACAGCACTATTGATAAAAGCATTAACAGATATACCAAAACAAATTGTCGAATTTAGCAAGTTAATGGCGGCTGCAAATGCAAATATAGCAACAGTAAGGATGGCTTCTTCAAATTCAAATACACCACCAGATCAACTGCAGGCAATGAGTATGCAGCTTGATGGATTAATTAATGATATCCAAGCTAAAATAGTAATGTTCAGGCAAATGCCTATTATCATGATGCTTGATACACTAAGTCAGCAATGCGGGAGTCCTGTAATGAGTGCTGCAATGGCCGCCCCATATGTTGGTACAGCTGTTGCTGGGCTTTGCGGAAAAATTGTAACTGTAGATTTAAAAGTTGATATGTTGCTTGGTCGTGCTGAATTTCTTTTGGCAAATGCATTAACGGCAAAAGAAGCAATGTTTGCACGTATGAATGCTGCGCAAGCGGGTGGAATTTCTGGAGTGGCGCAAGGCGCAGGCGGTATGATTCCCCCAGGTATGCCAGCAGGAGCAGGGATTAGTGGTCTAAAACCACCATTGCCCGGTGGAGGAGATAATGCTGTGCAAGATGACTCTATGGCTGGCGGTTAAATATATCTAATGCACTGAACGTGATAATTCATGACTGTAGGCTGTTTCAACAATTGCATGTTCCAGCAGTGCTTGCACGAGCCTTGATTGCTCTTGTAACGATGGGACTTCCAAAATAGCTTGTTTTTCATTCGGCTGAAATGGGCAAACCATTGTAAGCGCTGTAATCAGTTTTTCATTCGATATGCGTTGGATTTCATCCCAATTGGGTGAAAGGTCAATCATTTGAAAATAAGGCTTTAATGCTTGAAATAAGCGAGTTCTGTCCAATATAAAATCAATTTCATCAACGACATCCATACTGTATCTGTGGTAATCCACGCGTGCCGTGCGATAGAGATGATCGCTTTTTACTTCTTGCACTAAATCAAAACGACATTCGCCCATTAATGTAACAACGTATTTCTCGTCTTGAGTCTCAACGATATCGATAATGCGGCCTGCACACCCGGTTCGAAAAAGGTATTGAGATGCATCAACATCTGAAGGCATGTTGCTTAATATTGGCTGAACAACCCCGATATAAGTATATTCAAGCGGCACACTGTTAACTATGGCAATAAATTCATCTTCTAATAAAGGAATAGGCATAGAGGCGCGGGGCATTAAAACGGCTCCATGTAGTGGGAGTAGGGGCAAAAGAGTTGGTAAATTATCAATTGATGAAATATTCATAAATTATCTTTGTTCGATTTTCTAATTAATTTGTTTGCATGCAGTTTTATGCATAAAGTTTTTATTTATTAGCATACAAAAAACCATCACATATCTCAAGCAATAGATAGTCGAATCAAAAAGGTTGCTCTTATTTGAAAGCACTTGCCGGAGTGCAATGAAAATGTGCCTTTTAATTTTTATCTGATTTTTTGAACTTACCTTGAACAATAAACAGTGTTTTAAGTTGAATAAAGACCTAATTTGTGTTATGCTTATATTAAGCTTTTTTATAGTAGATCTTTATGTTTAAAACACCTCATTTTTGGAATAAGCGACAGTGGATAAACTATTTACTTATTCCTATTTCGTGGATTTGGACGCGAATTGCACAATGGAATGAGGGGCATATAAAATCTGAAAGCGTGTCTGTTCCTGTTATTTGCGTTGGTAACTTGGTTATGGGTGGCGCTGGAAAAACACCAACTGTTATCGCGCTTGTTGATCTTTTGAAAAAAATGGGGCACGTACCGCATATTTTAAGCCGTGGTTATGGTGCATATATTCGAAATGCTATTCAAGTGAATCCTGATAAACATAATTATTTACAAGTGGGTGATGAGCCTCTTTTGTTAGCCCATGCCGCACCTACGTGGGCGGGTCCCGATAGAGTTCAGTCTGCAAAGGCCGCTATTGCAAATGGTGCGACAATCCTGGTGATGGATGATGGACTTCAAAATCCCTCTTTAGAAAAAGATCTTAGTTTTATCGTTGTTGATTCTATTCAAGGTGTTGGAAATGGCATGGTCTTTCCAGCGGGTCCATTGCGTGAACCAATCGAGGCTGGCGCAAGTCGCGCACACGCAATGATTGTTATTGGAAATGATGATTCATCCTTTGAATTTATTGACGAACAGTTTGTTGCAAAAATTAAATGTCTCTCTAAAGTTTCAGATAAAAATAAAGCCATTGTTGCTTTCGCTGGCATTGGTTATCCAGAAAAATTTAAACATACGCTTAAGGAGAATGGTTACGAAATTTATCAATTTGTTGAATTTGCAGATCATCACCCCTACACAATTCATGATATGATTAAGCTTGTTAAATTAGCGGAGCAGTATAAAGCGACACTGTTAACGACGACAAAAGATTGGCTTAGAGTTCCGAATCATTACCGAAATAAAGTAGAGTCACTTCCAATTTCACTTAGCTTTGATGAACCCGAAAGAATTCAAACATTTTTAACACAAATAGTGGGTAGAGGGCATCCAAGTAAGCGCTGCGAAACAGTGGCTACAACGTTGTGATTCCTGCATAAATCATATACTCTTTTAAGTATGTTACAAAACGTTAAACGAAGTGATGATGCGCAGAGTTCTTTTATGTATTCTAGATGGTTGGGGTGAACGTACCTTAGACCAAAGCAATGGTCTTCTTTTCGCAAAGAATTGGCAGCATTTACTCAAAAAATATCCGCATACATTCCTCAATGCATCTGAGTCATACGTAGGTTTACCCGATGGTCAAATGGGTAACTCTGAGGTAGGCCACATGACATTGGGTCTCGGACGAGCGATTTATCAAGATTTGCCGCGTATTAACAATGCAATTAAGGATGGTGCATTTAAAGAATCTGATACCTTTCGTGAATTTGTAAAAAAAACAAAAGAAGGTTCAAATTGCTGCCACGTTATGGGGTTGTTTTCTCCCGGTGGAGTGCACTCGCACGAGGACCATTTCTTATATGCTGCAAAAATTTTAGCGGAGGAGGGGGTTTCTGTTGTTGTGCACCCTATCTTAGATGGCAGAGATACCCCTCCATCATCTGCACTTTTTTCACTTGAAAAACTTGAATCTATCCTTGGCGACACTGTTAAACCAGGCACGGTTTCAGGTCGTTATTTTACGATGGATCGCGATAATAGGTGGGAGAGGACGAAGCGCTCATATGGGGCCTTCGTTAATGCCATTGGCAATCGATACAAAACATTTACAGATGCTGTGCAGTCTGCCTATTCACAAGGGGTTACAGACGAGTTTATGGAGCCATGTGTGATTAGCGATTATGCAGGTATTAACCCAAATGATTCACTGTTTTTTATAAATTTCAGAGGCGACCGTGCACGACAATGGATTTCTGCACTCGCTTTGCCAAATTTTGATGGTTATCCAGTCTCTCATCCTGCTTTTTCATCAATACTAACAATGACTGATTACGCGAAAGAGTTGTCACGCCATCATTTGACTCTCTTTCCTAAAGTACCCATTGCCGATGGGCTGGGTGAAACTGTTGCTGATCACGCTTTATGCCAATTGCGAATCGCTGAAACTGAAAAATATGCGCATGTGACATACTTCTTTAATGGGGGCAGGGAAGTTCCATTTGATGGTGAAGATCGTATAATGGTTCCTTCCCCTCAAGTTGCTACATATGACTTGAAACCAGAGATGTCAGCTGAGCATGTTACTGAGCATGTACTATCTGCCCTTAATCTAAAGAAACATCATCTCGTTGTTGTTAATTATGCAAATCCGGATATGGTTGGTCATACAGGGGTCCGTTCAGCGATTGAAAAAGCAATTGAAACAATTGATTCAATACTAATCAGAATTGAAAAGGAAGCATTGAAAAATGATTGGTTGCTTATTATAACGGCTGATCATGGAAATGTTGAACAAATTACAGATGATATGGGGCAACCGCATACTGCGCATACATGTAATGTCGTACCATTTTTGGTGATTAATGCTGAATCTAATTTAAGCCTACGGGATAATGGTACGCTGGCCGATGTTGCGCCAACAATTTTACAATGGTTAAATTTACCAATACCAGATGTCATGTCTGGTCATTGTTTGCAGCAGCTTAAGGATTAGCAATGACACGCGTATCCCTTGTTGCATTACTTTTTTTGATGACAGCCGTTTGTGTACATGCTGAAAATTCTGCAAAGGACATAAGTGAAGTCCGCGAAAAATTAATTGTAATTACTCGTAAGATAATGCAGTTGGAACGTGAAATTATTGATGCAACCATGTCAAATTCATTGCTTGTAAATCAGGAAAAAAATGCACTATCAACTATTTTTGATCAAAAAAGAATTGGTATGACATTGCAGAACTTAAGACATGTGCAGGGATCATCGCCATTGTTTATGGCTATTACAAGTCGTTCAGTTGATGACTTGGTTAAAATTATAATGTTGCTACAGGCATTAGAGCCGCAAATTAATTCAAAATACAACAACGCACTTGCTCAGCTAAAAGAAATTTCTTTAAATCGTTCTAAAATCAAGAGTAGTACGCAAGATTATGAACAAAAAAGAGAACTGATGAGGCAACTGGAAAATGAACAAGCGGAATTATTGACGCAGAAATATCATTTATTTTTCAAAGCTTCTCATAATCCAAATCTAGAAAAATTTGCGAGGCAGCATAATAAAATAGAAAGCAGCAACGATCACGCTCAGAATTTTGATGATTTGGTGCATCAATTGCAGACGCTATTTTCCTCTGACACGTCGAAATCTACTTATAAATTAAGTTTATTATCACCCGTTAATGGGGTCTTGAGTGCTAACAATTCAGAGCTGAGCACGACGCAGCAAGATCTGTCCTTAAATTTTAGCGCGCACCCAAATGCACAGGTAATTAGTCCTCTCAGTGCTCGTGTCGTTTTTACAGGATTTATTCCAACGTTCGGCCAAGTTGTCATTTTAAAACAAGATGATTTCTTTTGCGTCATGACGGGGCTTGCTACAGTTCATTGTTTTTTAGGTGATACATTATTATCTGGTGAACCAATTGGCCGCATGCCATCCGGAGATAGATCAGTACAAACATTTAAGTTGCGTATAGAGCTGCACAAAGGGGGGCAGCACCTTGATCCACGCCCATACTTAAGTTAAGTAGGAACATAATTATTTAATACAGCATAAAAAATTTTCCATAATACAAATTATAATATTTTTATCCTAGAGTTAACCTCTTAATTTAAGAAAGGAAAATTTCTATTTTTTTGCATATTCGCAACCACTACAGTATCCCCCCTTGCATATAAAATGAACTATGAGTAAAGTAAATCAGCTTCAAATTAAATAGGTTCAAAAAAATGTTTTCACGACTCAAAGGTGCGCTTTCAGCCGATATGGCGATCGATCTTGGTACAGCTAATACACTTGTCTATGTAAAAGGACGCGGTATCGTATTAAACGAACCCTCAGTTGTTGCAATTGTTAATCATAAAGGTAAAAAACACGTCCTCGCAGTTGGTGAGGAAGCTAAGCTAATGGTTGGCCGCACACCTGGCAATATACAAGCAATCCGCCCTCTTAGAGACGGTGTTATTGCAGACTTTGAAGTTGCTGAAGAAATGATTAAGCATTTTATACGTAAGGTTCATAACCGTCGTAGTTTTGCCGCACCTCAAATTATTGTGTGCGTTCCAGCAGGTTCCACAGCTGTTGAGCGCCGTGCAATTCAAGAATCAGCTGAAAGTGCTGGTGGCCGTCGCGTATTTTTAATTGAAGAGCCTATGGCTGCCGCAATTGGTGCCGGACTTCCTGTCACAGAACCAACTGGATCAATGGTTGTTGACATTGGCGGCGGTACAACTGAAATTGCTGTCATTTCACTTGGTGGAATTGTCTATGCGTGTTCTGTGCGTGTTGGCGGTGACAAAATGGATGAAGCAATCATCAGCTATATTCGTCGTAACCATAATTTGTTGATTGGTGAAGCAACAGCGGAGCGTATAAAAAAAGAAATTGGGTCTGCTATTTTAACTGCTGAAAGCACAAAAATAGTAATGGGAATAAAGGGACGCAGCCTTGTAACGGGCGTTCCGAAAGAAGTTGAAATTAATCAAGCACAAATTGCCGAATCATTAAATGAAGTTATTACAACAATTGCAGAAGGTGTTAAAACTGCACTTGAAAATACACCGCCAGAATTGTCTTCCGATATTGTGGATCGTGGCATTGTGATGACTGGTGGTGGCGCACTTCTTAAAAATCTTAGTAAAGTTATTGCTGAAATAACGGGCGTTCCTGTTTGCGTGGCAGAAAATCCACTCAATTGCGTCGTTCTTGGAACTGGGCGTGCACTTGAAGAGATGAAAGTGCTGCAAAACGTACTGATTAATGCGTATTAAGTAGTGAGATTCTACTTTGCATTCGTTAAAGTTAATGCAATAGGTTCTATGCAGACATTGTAGACATTACCAGCTGCACATGGCCAAATTGCAAACACTGTTTTGGGTTAAAAAATATGACCGTATCATTATTTGGTTTTAAAGCTGCAGGACTTAAGCGCCAACAATATGTTTGGGCGCTTATGATGTCACTCGTTAAGGGGTCATTGCTAACGCTTCAACGTCTTTTTGTCATATTGATGGTTGTTTTGATATGTGTGTACGCCATGGTTGTCATGCGAATTGACCATCCAATATTAAACCGCATTAAAACATTTTCCCTTGATTTAACGATGCCAATCTTACAAAGCGTCAACCAACCTCTTTTGATATTGCATCATCAATATGAAAAATTACGTGATTTCAATCAATTGCAAAGTAATTTAGATTTATTGCAAAGAGAGAATTTTCAACTTGAAGAATGGAAATCGTTAGCACTTCAATTAAAACGTGAAAATCAAAACCTACGCGAGCTACTTCGCACCCTCCCCTCACCTGATCAATCATTTTTTACGGCAAAAGTATTAGGTTCACCTGCGGGCGGTGAGCATTCAACATTACTTGTTGCTGCAACAGAGGCGGATGGAGTTGAAAGAAACGCTGTTGTTGTATGTGCGAAGGGGGTAATTGGGCGTGTTGTCGATACTGGGTTACTTGTGTCACGTGTCACTTTGCTGACAGATATAAACTCACGCACACCTGTTCGTTTTGAATCAACGGGCGAACACGCCATTCTAGCAGGAACTGGAAAGGCTGAGCTTGTTATTCTTCACAGAAAATCGCTTTATGAGACACCGCTTGAAAATACTGAAAAAAGCGATGAACTTAAGGTTGGTGATCGCCTTGTTACATCTGGTTTTGGGGGAATTTTTCCACCTGACTTACCGGTAGCAACGATAACACGTATTGAAAGAGATCCTGCAGGAGATAAAATTTTTGCACGATTGATAGCGATGCCCCAAAAACTTGAATTTGTACGTATATTTGATTCCCTCGATGCCCAAGACTCACACCTTCAAACTTCCTGACGTTAGTGTCTGGATCCGCATAAGAATTCAACTAGGTATTTTCTTAGTAGGATACGTGTGCATTATTTTGAAGGCTTCATATCTGGGGTCAATTTTTGGCCCGAGACTTTTTATATGGCCTTGCATCTTATTTTATCTTTCCATATTCGCTACGCCTATTGCTTCAATGCTTCAAATTTTAGTTTTAGGACTCATTCATGATAGTGTTTTTGACATGCCACTGGGGTTATCAAGCTTTGCATGGATTTCGTGGTATTGGTTTTTAGCGAAGCAACAACGCTATCTGGTGAAGGCACCTATCAAAATATTATGGACTACATTTGCAGTCACTCTTTGTGCAGTTAGTAGTATTGAACATCTTATTTTGATTAAGACACAGCATGCTGCCGATTATGTTCAGATGTTTCTTGAAACAATTTTGATTGTGGGCATTTTTCCTATAACCATGCACTATTTTCATACCATTCTTTTAAAGCTTGGTAAATTTAGATGAATGATCACGAAATACATCAAACGTTTACTAGGCGTTCCTTTATTTTAGGGGCTTTTAAAAGTGGGCTTATGCTGACTCTTATAGGTCGTTTATATTACCTTCAAATAATAAAGGGTTCACATTACAAAGTTTTATCTGACAAAAATCGAATACAGACGTGTTTATTGGCACCTTCACGTGGATTAATCAAAGATAAAAATGGTATTGTTTTAGCTGGCCACAAGACAAGTTACAGTGCAATTCTTGCTCCTGAATTAGCTGAGTCGCCAACAGATTTGCTCCGTGAAATAGCTGATTCATTAACGCTACCTGCTAACCATTATGAAGTCCTCCACAAGCGTTTTAAACGAAACAAACGCCAACGTTTACTTATTAAAGAAGATTTAAGCTGGGATGAACTTTCTAAGGTTGAACTTCATAGTGAAGAATTAAAAGGGATATTGATCGAAAAAGGTGAGCGTCGCTACTATCCATTTCCAGACCTTACATGTCACACTGTTGGTTATGTTGCATCTGCCACACAAAAAGATCTGAATGATTCAGAGCCATTGCTACAGCTACCTGGTTTTCGTATTGGTAAATCTGGGATTGAGCAAACGTGCAACCATTCACTTCAAGGTGCAGCTGGATTAAAACAAGTTGAGGTGAATGTCTATGGCCGTATTCTTAGAACACTTGAAACATTTGAGCCCACGAAAGGGACCGAGCTTAATCTGACGCTTGACATAAAACTTCAACAGGAAGTTTCTACAATTTTAAAACGAGAAGAAA
>CAIOTO010000080.1 GCA_903861255.1 uncultured Alphaproteobacteria bacterium
ATGGCATTAAATTCCATATTATTTCAGGTATTGTTAATCTGAAAAATGGATTTACTACTGCTTAGAAAAATAAATTGGGTTGGGGATGCTTGACAACTCGTTAATAAGATCTGTGTTAAGACTTACGCAGCAGGTCTATTCGATTTTATAAAGGTGTGCGCCACAATCTCTACAACGTAATTCTATATAAAAATAGATACACAAATTTTGCACATGGTCACACACAATCGGTGTTTTAGACAGTATTATTTTCTTTTAAAAGGCTTGGTTTTATTGGATTTCATAACGTGTATTATTCAACAAACATGCGCGTATTCTCCCTACAAGTCGTCTGGCAATCCCAACGATTGCACGTTTCGATCCTCGGTTTTGTGCAATGCGTTCATAAATTATTTTTAAATTAGCATCTTTTGTAATGGCAATCCAAGCGGCTTCAATCAGAATTTTTCGAAGCACAGGACGTCCTTGACGCGTAATCGACCCACGACGAATATGATCTCCTGATGAATATTCGCCAGGCGTAAGCCCAATAAAACTAAATAGGTGTCGTATATTTAGAAATTGTTTCATGTCACCCAATTCATTGGCAAGTTCGCATCCATGAATTAAACCAATACCTGGAACACTTTCATAGAGTTCGTGCACATGCCTGTCGCTTAACGATTGTTGTTTCAATTTTTGTTTGACCTGCTTCAATTGATCTGTAAGTGATGTCCATTGCTCCACATACATTTCAACGATATACATCAATCCATCTGGACATTTTTGTTCTTTTAATTCGGATAATTTTTGAATAATCCATTTTGAACTTATTTTTGTATGATCATTTAAATCAATTAAGTTGTGCAGCAATAACACGCTTTTAAGTTGATTCCCAACGCGCCTCCTAAGCTCTAAAGTACTTTGCCTAAAACGACTGACACAACGTTTTGATTCTTGTTCCTCGGGCGGCACATAAATTGCCTTGAGCCGACATGTAGACAGTTGTAGTGCAATACGACACGCATCACGTCTATCGGTTTTAACACGATCGTAAAGGGAGACCTCAATTGATCCCGGGTGCACGACGATATTATCAATTCCATGCCGGTGAAGATAACGATGGAGGTAAAAGCCAGAGAATCCTGCTTCGTATGCTGTTTTGATCGTTGCTCCTTTAAAGAAATGATGCACATACTGCACCAATCCTTGAGGTGTGGCTGGCATTCCAGCACGTCTGATGACCTCACCATCACATACACACACACAACAGTATGTTTTTTTGTGAACATCAATTCCAATATAGATTGTTTTTCCTGTATAATCATGTTGGGTACAATTCATCTTCTACTCCTTTTTTGAATCATTTCCAAAGACATTCTAAAATGGAATAAAAATGAGTTGTACTCTTTTCTTATAGAGTATATGACGTCATCATAATAAATACGTATCATGTAATTATGGTCATAATTTTAAAAATGCGCCCCAAACTCTCACACGTAATTCTATGATTGATAGACAAGGACGAAAACGAGGTCGCATATGACATTTTTTTTTATTCATTCGTTGGAAAAGGCTTAATTGTGTAACGTGTGTTACTGATTATACACGCACGTATGCGGCCAATGAGCCGCCTGGCAACGCCGATAATCGCTCTTCTTTTACCGCGTCTTTTTGAAAGCTGCTCATACACATCGTATAAATGCTTATCTTTTGTAATCGCTACCCACGCCGCTTCAATCAGAATTTTTCGTAATACGGATCGACCTTGTCGACTGATGGATCCATAACGAATATGTTCTCCAGACGAATATTGACTGGGTGTTAATCCGGTAAAACTAAACACTTGTTTGGCACTTTTAAATTGATTCATATCGCCCAATTCATTCGCAAGTTCTCGGCCATGAATTAAACCTATACCAGGAGCACTTTCATAGAGAGCATGTAACGTAGCATCACTTTTGGACTGTTGCTGTAATTTATTTTGAATCTGTTTCAATTCTTCGGTTAATGTTTTCCATTGTGCTATATAGTGTTCAACCGTATACATAAAATCTGGAGTATTTAGTTTTTTCACCTCACCGTATTTTTGGTTAATCCATTTTAATGTGATCGTTGTGTCATCGTCATTCTGGATGAGGTTTTGCGTAAACAATAAGCTTTTTAATCGAAGAGCAACGCGCGTTCGTGATGTCATGGTATTGGCTCGAAGGCGGCTGATGCTTCGTCGTGCTTCTTGCTTACTACACGGCACATAAATTCCTCTTAAACGACCGGCGGCAAGTTGCGTCACTATTTTAAGAGCATCTCTCTTATCGGTTTTGACACGGTCACGGCAAGACACTTCAATCGAAGCGGGATGCACAACGATATTATCAATTTTATTTTTGAGTAAATAACGATGGAGATAAAATCCTAAAAATCCCGCCTCGTACGCTGTTTTAACAGTGGCCTCAGGAAACGTGTTGTGGATGTAGGTGACAAGTCCGTCAGGGCATGCGGGGAGTGTGTCACGTTTGATGATGCTATTATCGCACAAAGCGGCACAACTATACGTTTTCTTGTGAACGTCAATTCCTATAAAAACGGTCTTTCCGGTATAATCTCTTTTGGTATCTTGGCTCATGGTGGGGCTCCATTAACTGTATTGTGTAAAGCACGTACAGTGTCAGAACGAGAAAATCTCAGAGCCGTTATTTTATTGGAATGTGTGCACTTATCGTTCTTGCCGCAAAAACCAATGTATCCGGTATGCTTTTCTCTATCTTACAGCGACCTGCCTAAATACAGCATAGGAACTCTCACACCACCGTACGTGCGTTGTCGCATACGGCGGTTTTAACACGGGGTTTACCCAATTCGATAATAACTTCTTCCAAGCTGAGTAATTTCTGTTCTTTGAACCATGCTTTGTTCAGTCCACGGTGCAGCGCAGGTGTTTTAGACAATCGCCACCATCCTTTACCTGATGAAGCAAGCATCCGAGCTTCTTTCTCTTTAATCCCCACCTTCATCAGAAATGTTACGATTGCCCAAAATTTCTTGCGTTGTTTTAATCGGTAGCATCGAAGTTTCCGCCTAATCCAGGCATCCAGTTCTATCCACAACGATTTGCTTTCAGCCAATCTAAAGTAACTTACCCAACCTCTCAAGGTTAAGTTAAGTTCCGTTATAACTAGTGTTAAACTTCTGCCACGGTTGCGTTTTGTCAATTCGCGAACTTTATCTTTAAAGCGCTGAAGTGACTCTGGCGCAACCATCAATCCTCCATCGCCTCGCAGTCTATACCCTAAGAACTTACGTTCGTTAACGTGAGATGCTTTGCTTTTGGATCTGTTTACCGTTAATTGAAGGCGCTTCTCAATGAATTGTGTCACCGATGCCATCACACGTTCTGCAGCCTTTTCTGATCGCACATATATATTACAATCATCCGCGTACCGGCAGAATGTGTGACCTCGCTTTTCCAATTCTTTGTCCAGTTCATCCAACATGATATTTGAAAGTAACGGGGACAGAGGGCTACCTTATGCAAAGAAAGTAATTATGCAAAGTAGCACTGTAAGCAATGAGGATTTTCAACAAACCCGTTAGATTTTTCTTTGCATAATATTCAAGAAAAATTACTTAATGCTGGAGGAGGCTAAATTACAATAATCTGTGTTTATCTCATTGTTTATAATGTTACTAATAGAAAATGGAATTTTGATGCAATTAGAAGAAATTAAAAAAAATCTGTATTTTTCTTTTAAGATTTTGACCAAACGTCACTCTTGATATTATGCAAAGTAAATTGAATCAAATGTTAGATTTCATGCCGCATAAATGACCTTACTTTGCATAATGCTTTACTTCGCATAAGGCGGAGTCGCGTCTCCAGCACTTGCTGTCATGGCTCTGTCTGGCCTCGAAAGACTTGTGCGTAGCCCCATCGAAAAACAGCGGGATAAGGAAAAGATCAATATGATCGCTTATGCTGATGATTTCGTTGTAACCGCTGCAAGCAGAGAACTTTTAGAAAGTAAGGTCTTACCAACCCTTACTGAGGCGCTTGCCAAAGTTGGATTGGAACTGTCGATCGAAAAGACAAAGATTACCCGGATTGATGAAGGTTTCGACTTTCTTGGATTCAATGTACGAAAGTACAAGGATGGAAAGCTTCTGATTAAACCTGCAAAGGCTAACGTCACAAGATTTCTAGAAGAAATAAGAACCATTATCAAAAAGGGTATGGCACTACCAACGGAACAATTGATCTATGCGTTGAATTCACGTTTAACGGGATGGGTAAATTATTATAGAACCGTCGTGTCATCAAAAGTGTTTGCTAAGGTTGACCATGAGATCTTCTTTGCTCTTCTGCGTTGGGCGTACAAACGTCACGCGCGCAAGGGCAAGAAATGGATTGTCAATAAATACTTCACAACTCTTGGAGGAGATAACTGGAGGTTTCACTGCACTGTCGAGGATAGAAAGGGTAATCCAAAAACCCTTTATCTAAGAAATTCAACCGACACTAAGATTCGCCGACATGTCAAAATTAAAAGCGAAGCAACGCCATTCAATCCGCTTTATAAAGACTACTTTAAACAACGGGAAGAGGAGCGGAAACTTCGTAAGACCATCATCAACTATGAGGATTCTGCTGGGCTGAGGACAATTCAGCCTTATTGATGCTTGAGCGAAATGCGGGGAAACTCGCCCGTTTCGTTCTTAGAGGGCTGGCCTGGGAGTAATCCTGGGCTGGCTACTCGAGTGTGCCTGGCATGAATAATAGCTTGGAGGTGCAAGTCCTCTACCCATCCTGATGGAGGAGAAGGGTTAGTGAAGTACAAGGGCGTCATCGTGAGGTGGGGTCTGAAGGAAGTATGGAACAAAATTGCGAGCTGACGAACAGAAACCAAATATGAGGCGTTATGGCTTGGGCGAGTGGGCTCGATATCACAAAGCCCTTATTCATCAAGGGGTTATGACGTAGATTTGGCAGTTGTGCAAGGAAGGCGATTATTCTTACCCAGGGAGATCTGCTGCATGTTGCGGATCATGCGCTTTCGACTTTGGCCACTTCTTCAGGTAGCGGTGACAGCCAAAGAAAGAGAAGACATGCAACGTAACTGAGGAATCCGCGAGGAGCCCTTATTGTGCAACAGAAGTCAGCAGAAGGCGTAGTAGGTTGGTGCAAACCAACTGAAGGCTTGAACAGAAAGAGAAGTTATTAGGAGTTGTAATTTATGGATAATAAACATCAGAAAATCCAAAGATCTTTGGCTTTGACATCGGGGAAGACGGGTGAACCTCTGACGCCACCGATGCAAAGGCATGTGTTATCGGTAGCATTACAATCAACCGAAAGCTCGTCTGATACACATACTATCATGGAAGCCGTATGCAACCGTGATAACTTGAAGAAAGCTTTAGCACGTGTGCGTCAAAACAAAGGATCTCCTGGCATTGACGGGATGACTGTCGATGACCTCGTTCCTTACCTTAAGGAGCACTGGCCTTCATTAAAGGAACAGCTGCTTAAGGGAACGTATAACCCTCAACCCGTACGGCAGGTAGAAATACCTAAACCTGGGGGGAAAGGCGTGCGCAAACTTGGAATTCCGATCGTACTTGATCGGTTTGTCCAACAGGCACTCTTGCAAGCATTGCAAGAGCTAATTGATCCTACCTTTTCAGAACAGTCATTCGGTTTTCGACCTGGTCGTTCAACCCATCAAGCAATAGCAAAAGCGCAAGAATATATAACGCA
>CAIOTO010000081.1 GCA_903861255.1 uncultured Alphaproteobacteria bacterium
CCTCCCGTAAAAGAAAACCTCAAATGGAAAAAAATCACTCCTTAGGTTAGCGCTTATGGGGATGGTGTCATGCCCGCCGTCGTCATGGCGAACCCGAAGGGTGTGGCCATCCAGTAGATTTTGCTAAATCATTACAAGAACATGAGTAAGATAACCTTTTTCTGGATGGACACGACCGCTTTGCGGACTCCATCCTTCGTTTAAAGGCTTCGGCCTGGCAGGCTGCCATGACGATAACTTACGTCAAATTTCGTTGAAATTGTTTAATGCGGACCCAGGGGATGACATGGGGTGGTTGGTAGTTACGAACCAATATATTCAATGATTATATATTCTTTTTATATATTTACTGTTTTTTAATACTTATTGTGTAATATTATTTATGTAAGGTTAATATATAAAAAAGGATTAGTTATGAATATCAAGTTATTGATGGTAATCACGTGCGCGATGGCGTTGAGTGGCGTTGGGTTTGCGTCAACAGCAGGCAGTCCAGGCACTGTTTCTCCAAATGTAGATGTTAATAGTTTGCCTGGGGCAAAAATGCCAGATAAGAGCGAGAGGAAGTTGCCAGGCGAAAGCGATGAGCATGCTGATCTTGTAGAGACAAGTACTAATATCAGTATAAATCGAAGAAAATATGGCTCAGTGACTGATGTTGCTAATTATGTTTATCAAGCCAGAAATGATGTTGTTCAGATTTTGCAGGCTGATATAGCCGCATTAGAAGAACAAGCTGTTAAAATGGAAGCTATGTTGCTAAAGCTGGAAAAAGAAGATGCTGATTATTCTAGAACTCAGGTAATAGCGAAAGAAAAATTAATGGCAGCCTTATTAAATTAAAAAATAACGACGTTAGATTAAGATGAAAAAAAAGTATAAGAATTCGCAATATAGTTAGAAAGGAAAATTCTCATGAGTATGAAATTATTGACATACATTGCCTGCGCGCTATTATTTACCAGTGGTGGCTTTGCAAGTGAAATACAAAAAACAGATTTAAGTAGGCTTTCTCGAATCCCAAGCGCTGAAGCTATCGCCGCAGTGGATAAAAAGTTGGAAAATTACCCAGCAGTCCATACCATGCATGCGAGAGACCAAATTATTGATGCGCTGCAAACAAAACTTATTGCACTGCAAGACAAAATAAGAATTCTAGCTGTATCTATCAACGCTATTGAATCCAAACGCGCAACACGTCCCGCTATTCAGACAATATCCTTTGCTGATCTTAAGCAAATTGTTGCTGAGATAAAAGCTGGTAGATAAACGTTTAAAGATCTCTCTTTATGAAAAAGATTTCCGGATCAAACCCGCTGTTGTTTGAGTGTAATAAAATTATATTGCTGTTTTTTTCTCAATCCTTGTCATTCCTGCCTTTGCGGGGATGACAGTCGGATTTTCAACGTTCCAATGGAAGTGGGCGTCTAAGATCAATATGCATCATAACAGTTATAGCTTCGCCTTTAGTATTCCTCAACATTTTCATTTTTTAAAAGGTTTAAATTGAAACCTTTGTGTAATTCGATTACAGTTGTATGTGTAGACATTTCTTGTAAGTGGTTATCAGGCTAATCATATAATGAAACAATCGATTTGATAGCTTGTAATGATCATTTGCAGACATAAAACAATATAAATTTATATCAATTACAACGCAGAGGCGGTTTTTCAGAGTCATGGTTATTTATAGAATAAACAGTGATAATACCTGGTGCTTCCTCTTTGCGTTTAGGGAGTTATTAAGACAATGGTTAAGCGTCTTCTTATCGATGCCACCCACAATGAAGAGGTGCGTGTCGCAGTCGTCAATACTCATTCGCTGGAAGAATTTGATTCTGAAACAGCGAACAAACGACTTACAAAGAGTAATATTTATCTCGCAAAGGTTATCCGTGTAGAGCCTTCTCTGCAGGCAGCCTTTGTGGAATACAATAACGGGCGGCATGGATTTTTGCCGTTTGCCGAAATTCATCCGGATTATTACCGTATTCCAGTTGCAGACCGACAATTGCTTGAGCAAAGCTTGGCATTACAAGCGGCAGAGGCCGAGGGTGAATTGTCTGATGGAGATGAAGCAACAGAGTCCAGCATAGCAGAAGGCGATGGCACTACGACTGTGTCTGAATCTGCGGGTCTTGAATCGAATTCATTTTCAGAACTGATCGAAGACAAGAATTTAGAAAATGCTGATGATGTTGTTAATTATGTCTTGTCAGAGAGCTACCATGTTGCTGAAGCCGAGGAATCGCTGCCTGCTGATAGTAGTCAAGAAACAGCCGATAGCAGTCAAGAAACAACAGATATTGGCGGCGACTATGCCGTTGGTGCTGATGACCTGTTAGAGCCAGAGGCTATTGCAAACAGTGAAAAGCGCAACATACGGTTCCGTTACAAAATTCAAGAAGTAATTAAACGTCGCCAAATTATGTTGGTGCAAGTTGTAAAAGAAGAACGTGGGAACAAGGGTGCTGCCTTAACAACGTATTTATCATTGCCAGGCCGCTATTGCGTATTGATGCCAAATGCTGGCCATCGTGCAGGTGGCGTCTCACGCAAAATTAGCGATAATGACGATCGCCGTCGTTTACGCAGTCTGATGAAAGAGTTCGAAATTCCTGAAGGCATGTCGCTTATTGTGCGCACCGCAGGGCAAGAACGTAATAAATCCGAAATCAGACGTGACTATGAATATTTACTACGTGTGTGGGACGATATTCGCGAGAAAACGATTATTTCAACAGCGCCTGAACTTGTGTATGCCGAAGGTGATTTGGTTAAACGCGCTATACGTGATATCTATGATCGCGATATCGAAGAAGTTTTGGTTGAAGGTGAGGAAGCCTATAAAGCCGCTAAGAATTTCATGAAAAGCTTGATCCCAAGCCATGCTAAAAAAGTAAAATTATACAAAGATTTGCTGCAGCCAATTTTTCATCGCTTTGGTGTCGAAGAACAAATTGAAAAGATGCATCAACCTGTTGTAAGCCTGCCATCCGGTGGATCAATTGTGATTAATCACACCGAGGCATTGGTTGCGATTGATGTGAACTCAGGTAAATCAACACGTGAACGTAATATTGACGATACGGCTGTTAAAACAAACTTGGAGGCCGCTGCAGAGGTTGGCCGTCAGCTTCGCCTTCGCGATATTGGTGGCATTGTTGTTATCGACTTTATTGATATGCATGATAGCGCGCACATCGCGAGCGTAGAACGTAAAGTACGTGATGCCTTAAAAACGGATCGTGCACGTATTCAGGTGGGTCGTATTAGTCAATTTGGCTTGTTGGAATTATCACGTCAACGCCTTCGCCCAAGTATGCTTGAAAGCCATTCTATGCCATGCACGCATTGTAATGGTACAGGACTTGTGCGTTCGGTTGATTCATTGGCACTGCAGACATTGCGTGAAATTGAACGAACAGTAATTTCAAGCAATGCGTACGAAGTTCTTGTGACTGTGCCACTTGGTGTTGATTTGTTCCTGCTCAACCAAAAACGCAACGCGATTGTCGCTATTGAAAATCGTTATGGTGTGGTAATTCAGATTATTCACGATGCAACCATGATGTCGCCTAATTTCACGATCGAAGTGCAATCAGAGCGTCCGCGAATGCTTAAAATTGCTGCAAGTACGATTAATTACGATGAAGTGCAAGAATCATCATCTGTTGATGATATGGATGATGATGAAGAAGAATCAGAAGGCACTGACATCGATCAAGTAGCTGCTGATGATACGACTCATGTTAAGAAAAAATCACGTCGTAACAACAACCGTCGTCGTCGTCATAATCGCCGCGGTCTGGATGAAGCAGGTGTTGAATCGACAGAAGGTGGAGCAAGTGACGAGGCTATAAACACTGAATCTGCAGGGAACGAAGCAGAGCAAAATGTGGTGACAAATAGACAACCAAGGCATAGACATGAACAGAGGATCGTTTCGGACGATGCGACGGCTACGTCTGATGTGAATCAACCAAGCGATGGTGCATCAGAAGAAGTGCGTTCGGAAGATGGGCAAGCAGATAAGCGATTCGGTAACAATCGTCGTCGCCGCCACCCCTATCAGCGTCGTCAGCATAATAAGATTCATGATGCAAACCGAAGTGAACTTGTTGGCGAAAAACCTGTTTTTGAACCAAAAGTCATTGAGCCAAGACTTATCGATGGCACAACACCTGATGTTATACCAATGAAGCGTGAAGCACCAAAAGGACAGGCTCCGCGTCCAGCACGGGAAAGTGCTAAAGTAGAGGGTGCTGAGCCCCATAAGCGCTAACCTAAGAGTTGGCTAGGTGGAGTCAATTATGTTAATCTGATAAATATAAAATTAAATATATAGTGATTTTGTAATGATTAATGCAGGACTCAATGAAGATTGGCATGTATTGGAAACAATGTTTCC
>CAIOTO010000082.1 GCA_903861255.1 uncultured Alphaproteobacteria bacterium
AGGCGCAAATCAAAAGTAACATCACGAAGTCTAGAAATGGTTGACTTGTCATTGCGACTTCATTATTACGCTCATGAGCCGAAGTTTATAGGGGCGTACATGGCATCTTTTCTGTCAACCTTTAGTTAAGTGTCTCGTTTTTTTGCTGTTGATTATTTATTGTCATTTGAAAATATTCTCCCGCATATTATTGTTACTGATAATAATATGGAATCTTTTTATTTAAATTATGCCCTTAACAGCGAAATGCGACAGCTGGGGGAAGATGATAAATTTTATTTAGATGTTACAGCAGGATGCGAGTTAGGAAAGTTTCTTCGTCCTGAAAGGCATAAATCAGGAGGTGGTCTTTCAATGTATAGCTATGTACGTGTTAAGGAAGTTGCCAGGAATAATTTTTATACAAAAATAAAGAAAGATGTTGAGCATACTTATGAACGTGTTCATTATGAATGCACATATAGTGATGAACTTTCCCTTTTTAGTATAGAACCGTTTGAATGCCTGCTTTTTTTATCAACGTCTGATGGTCCTGCTGAATTAGGGCCAGCGAATATTGCTTTGTTTGATGGGTTGCCTCCTAAGCTGAGATATGGTCCTACATTTAATAAATTCTTGAAAGAGTATGAACCAAGAATTGATGACCTTATTGGTCGTTATTAAACATTATAGCCTGCCATGACGGTATAGTTCTGCTGTTGACCTTTCCTACTGTGGCTTTTCGGGTGGTTTTTTTGCATTGGTTTTCCATGCACTAGTTGGTTTTGCATTGGTTCGTTTGATTGCTTTTTTTCTGTCTTTTTTTTCTGGTTTTTTCCCAGATTGATCATGATCAACGTGTATTTTTCGTGTTTCAGTTTTAGCCTTCTCTGGTTTTCTATTGTCTGGTCTGGATTTAGTTGGCCATGCTTTTGGCTTAGGTTTTTTCACTCCATGAACGCTCGTCGTGCTCTCTTTTAATACAGACTCTTTAAAGCTACGTTCGGCAGTATCACGTTTTTTAAATCCAGGTTTGCCCGAAGAATCACGTTTTTTAAATTCTGATGGATGTGTATCTGATTTATGCGCCCCAGATTTATGTGCGCCTGGCTTGCGCGTGCTAGGTTTTTCTCCATCACGCTTATCTGTACCTGGCTTTTTAGTGCTCCATTCCCTTTTTGATTTACCATTTGATGATTCGGGGAGAGAAAACATGGTTGCACTTGTACGCGCATCGGCTGCATCTAATATAACGGTTATCGCATCGCCTAATTGAAACACACGCTTTGTGCGGCTGCCATAATAGCGGTGGTTTTCTTCATCGTGAACAAAATAGTCGCCGGGCATGCGTGATTTATGTAAAAACCCTTGCGCGCCACTGCCGTCTAATGCGAAGAAAATTCCTGCCCCCGTTACACCAACGATAACGGCTGTAAATGTATGCCCTATGTAATCTTCAAGGTGCAAAACAAGATAACGATCCATCACCTCGCGTTCCATTTGCGCGGCTGTACGTTCTGTTTGTGAGATATGTTCACCAACAAGCTTTAGCGCATTGATGGGAAGAATATCTTGACCGCCATCACCTAAATTAAAGGCGGCAATCAGCGCACGGTGTACTTGCAAGTCAGCATAGCGACGAATCGGTGACGTAAAGTGTGCATAGTGAGAAAGCCCTAAGCCAAAATGCCCAAAATTCTCAGGCGAATAGATGGCTTGCGCTTGTGATCGCAATACCAAATCATGCACAAGGCGTTTAAACGGAGTTTCTTGCTCGAGAATGGTATTGAACCCTTGTGGCGTCATTTTTGGAAGCTTTGGAACTTTGATGCGCATCGTTTGAATGACACGCTTTAAGTTATCTACACGCAGTGCGTCGGGCTGATCGTGCACGCGATACAAACATGGCCAGTTTTTACCACTAAGTGCCTTCGCAGCCGATACGTTTGCTGCAATCATGAATTCTTCAATCAATTGATTGCTGGTTTGCTGAACACGCGGGACGATTGCTTTTATTTTTCCAGCATCATCAAAGATAACCTTACGTTCAATGCTTTCAAGATTCAGCGAACCACGTTGATCGCGCGCCATGCGTAGGCTTTTGTAACAACCGTATATAGGTTCTAAAACTGAATCCCAAAGTGCTTTTGGAATAGCATCAAAAACACCATCGATTGCCTGTTGTACATTCGTGTAGGTAAGCCTGGCGGCTGATCGCATAAGGCCGCGTTTGAATTTATACGATTTAAGATTACCTGTTGCACTGATAATCATTTCAACGGCAAGGCATGCACGATCTTCGTCAGGTTTTAGAGAACACATTTCATTCGATAAGCCTTCAGGTAACATTGGTACAACGCGATCCGCGAAATAAATCGAATTTCCGCGTTCATATGCTTCACAATCAAGTGCATCGCCGGGGCGAACATAATAAGAAACGTCAGCTATTGCAACGATGGCGCGCCAACCGCCTTTGTTTTTAGGGTCTTCATCTGGTGCTGCCCATACGGCATCGTCAAAATCGCGTGCATCTTCTCCGTCAATGGTGATCAGTGGAATGGATCGATAATCCGTACGATTACCAAGGGGAGGGAGTTCTGCTTTCTCTGCTTGCTTAGCGGCAACTTCCGAAAATTCAAAAGGTACATCGTGGTTTTGAATCGCCATCAAGCTAAAGACTTTTGGTTCAGACAGATTGCCAATAAAGTCTTCAATCACAAGTTGACCGTTGTCACGTTTGAAATAAACAACATCGTTATTGGTAAGTGTTATGCCAAGGGTTTCCTCGGCGGCGGTCACAACATTTATAGGGCAACGAATGGGGGGGAATGCATCGCGTCTATGGGATGATTCAATCCAACGACCATCGTGGTTAATATGATAGATACCAATGGATGGTTTGTTATCTCTAAGACGGCCTGATCGAGTATGTGTCGATTTTGTATCTTTCTGGGGTGTGCGCTTTTCTGACTTTGGCGTTACCGTTTCAATATAGTTTGTGTTTTTTCCGTATAGACCCTCACGTTTTAGGTCGGCCAACACACGTTTAAGTTCAATCCGGCGTGCACCTTTGATATTGAGTAATTGGCAAAGCTCACGTTTCGTTATAAAACGTTGCTCTTTTTGGCTGAGCTCTAAAATTTCGACACGTAATGATGACATAAGAGCCCCCCTTGTTTATTAGAAGAAGATTAACACAAATACACTTCATGTCGCATCAAAAACTGTGTTATAAAAAAACAGACGTAAATTTTCTATAATCCCTTTGTCATCCCCGGACTTGATCCGGGGATCTCTGTCTTTGAGTTGCATCCTTTAATAGATCACCGTGTCAAGCACGGGGATGACAGGAGTGGGAAAAGATGACAATGGATAAGGAATGTTACAAATCGACAAAATTGGAGTGATTTTTATTTATGGATTTTTTTCTTGATACAGCTGACGTTAACGAAGTCAAAGAACTTGTTGATACCGGCTTGATAAACGGTATTACAACGAACCCAACCTTGATTGCAAAATCAGGCCGTGCATTTAAAGATGTGATTATTGAAATGTGCGAATTGATAGATGGACCAGTGAGCGCTGAAGTGGCTGCACTTGACTATGAAACGATGCTTGTTGAGGGTAAAAAACTTGCTGACTTACACGAACGTGTGGCTGTAAAAGTTCCATTGACGCCAGCTGGTCTTCGCGTGTGCAAAGAATTGTCGGACGATGGAATTATGGTGAATGTGACGTTGTGTTTTTCACCGTTGCAAGCGTTATTGGCAGCTAAAGCGGGTGCGACGTTTATATCACCGTTTGTGGGTCGTATGGATGACATTGGTCATGATGGTATGGATTTAATCACCGATATTCGTGAGATTTATGAGAATTATGTTGATCTTGAAACATGTATTTTAGCAGCATCGATTCGTCACCCATTGCATGTATTGCAGGCGGCTAAAGCTGGTGCGGACATTGCAACGATTCCACCAAAGGTATTGCATCAGTTGTATCATCATCCTATGACGGACCGCGGTATTGATGCATTTGTTAAAGATTGGGCGTCGACGGGGCAGACGATATAGCTGGAGGAACACTCTTGTCATTCTCGGACTTGATCCGAGAATGATTATATATTTTAACTCTTCGTCATCACGAGGAAGCACTAGCTTCCGTGGTGATCCAGTGTCTGTTTCTCTGGATGGCCACGCCCTTCGGTCTCGCCATGAAGGCATTTTTGGTGATTGAGCACTGATTGGTGAATCTTCTTTATTGCTTTAATATTGAATGGGGGGGGCTCATCCACCATTTTTCTTGCGCAATGTATTACGGTTAATTCCTAAAATCTCAGATGCCTTTTTCTGATTTCCATCCGTAATCGCAAGTGTTTCTTTCAACAAAACTTTTTCAACTTCACCCATAACCAGTGCATACAATTGCCCAACAGGTAAATGATCTTGATGTTCTTTTAGATATGCAGCGAGATAACGACTAACAACGGTGCTAAGACATTCTTCGGTCTTTTTCTTTTGTTTTACTGCCGATTGATCTTCTTCTTTTATGCATGTATTTTCGACTGGAATATCGGTTATTGATAATGCGCGTGTTACAAAAGAACCCGTAGGCGCGGTATCAGTTTGAGGGGTGATCGTTAGCATAATGATCCATAGAATTGTCGAATTTCGTTTTTAAGTGCATGCACGGTTTCTGTTTGATTGATGCGCACACGAAAATCAGCGGAGCTCTCAAGACCTTTACTATACCACCCGATATGTTTGCGGGCAATCTTTACGCCGGCGTCATCGCCATAATGTGACAACATATCGTCGACGTGTTCTTCTAGTATGGCATATTGTGTTTTGATGTCTGGGGCAGGTAGGTGCTCACCTGTTTTTAAAAAATGCCCGACTTGGTTGATAAACCAAGGTCTACCATAGGCTCCTCTGCCAATCATTACACCGTCTGCTCCGCTTTGCTCAAGCAATGTGAATGCATCCTGTTCAGTGACAACGTCGCCATTGCCAATGACGGGGATTTTGACGGCTTCTTTTACGTTGCGGATAAATGGCCAGTCGGCGCGTCCTGTATATAATTGGCAACGTGTACGGCCATGGATTGTAATCATTTGAATGCCGGCATTTTCAGCGCGTTTCGCCATAGTTGGGGCATTACGATTTTCATCATTCCAGCCGGTGCGCATTTTTAGTGTCACGGGAATTTTAACAGCATTTACAACCGCATCCATAATGCGACCAGCAAGATCTTCGTCGCGCATCAGCGCGGAACCTGCATATGTATTTACAATCTTTTTAACAGGGCAGCCCATGTTGATGTCGATAATGTGCGCGCCCATATCTTCGTTGAGCTTAGCTGCCTCAGCCATAACTTCAGGATCGCACCCTGCGATTTGCACAACAGCAGGCAGCTCTTCGGGGGACTTTTCAATCATCTTCATCGTTTGGCGGGTATGACGAATCATGGCTTGGCTTGCAATCATTTCCGATATGACAAGTCCTGCGCCCATGCGCTTGACAAGGCGCCTAAATGGCATATCAGTCACCCCAGACATCGGCGCTAGGATGACAGGCATATCCAATTCTATATCACGAATTTTAAGTGTCATGACCTTCCTCGGCAGCTAATTTTACAGCTTGGTCTTCGGTGATGAGTGCATCGATCATTTCATCGAGTGCTTCACCTTCCATAATTTGCGCAATTTTATAAAGTGTCAGGTTGATTCGGTGATCACTTACTCGCCCTTGTGGGTAATTATAAGTGCGAATACGTTCTGACCGGTCACCCGATCCCACTTGGCTTTTACGATCTGCAGAACGTTCAGAATCAAGACGTCGGCGCTCTTCTTCATATATTTTTGCCCGTAAGATTTTCATCGCTTTTGCTTTGTTTTTGTGCTGAGAACGTTCGTCTTGTTGGCAGACAACAACACCCGTAGGAATGTGTGTAATACGTACCGCACTATCTGTTGTGTTAACATGCTGACCGCCAGCACCTGATGCACGGTACACATCAATGACCAAATCTTTATCATCGATTTGAATGTCAACTTCCTCCGCTTCAGGCAGAACGGCAACCGTTGCTGCTGATGTGTGAATGCGTCCGCTCGATTCTGTTTCAGGAACGCGTTGTACACGATGTACGCCCGATTCAAATTTTAAACGCGCATAGACACCCTTGCCTGTGATCGAAGCTGAACCTTCTTTCATGCCCCCAATGCCTGTGTCTGCTGCATCCATCACCTCAAATTTCCACCCTTTTATAGCAGCGTAGCGCTGATACATACGGAATAAATTCGCAGCAAAAAGACCTGCTTCTTCGCCGCCTGTTCCAGCGCGAATTTCCAGAATAACGTTACGATCGTCATTTTCATCTTTGGGAAGCAAAAGTAATTTTACTTGTTGTTCAAGCTCTGGCATTGCATTTTTAAGTGCGTAAATTTCCTCTTGTGCCATATCTTTCATATCAGCATCAATTGACGAATCTTTAATTAACGCTTCAAGTTCGACAAGTTCTTTTTGCTTTGTACGGAATGCAAGGATGGCCTCTGCAACATCGGTCATATCAGAGTATTCTTTTGAAAGGCGTGCAAAATCAGATGGGTCAGACATTGTGTGCGTTGCAAGTGTGTCGCGCAAAGAGTCAAAATGCTCTAACAAACGATCAAGTTTACGTGTAAATGACATTGTTTTTCCGTGTTTTTATAAATATTAATGATTTGTGAAATATATTCTTTAAATACATATCATATTTTGAGTAAACATAGCTATGAGAAATCTTGTTGATTTAACAATTTCTGTTTCTAAGTTCATGATATGTTCTTAGGGAACGCTGAGGTAATGCAAATAAATGCATCACCTCAATTTTAGTTATTCTACAATCGGTGCCGTTGGCGCTGCATCAGTTGAATCGATATCGGCAGTTGCACCTTCTACAGTTTCACCTTCGATAATATCGTCATCTTCACCCTCAACTGATCCAATGCGACTGACTGCCACAACTTTTTCATCAGCATCAACGCGGAATATGATAACACCTTGAGCACGACGTCCTGTCATACGAATGTCTACAACCGCGCAGCGAATGAGGCGACCACGATCTGTCACAAGCATAATTTGGTCATTCTCATCTACAGGGAATGTCGCAACAAGGCCGCCTGTTTTTGCCGTAACTTGCATTGCATCAAAGCCGCTGCTGCCGCGATTTGTTGTGCGATATTCATAAGCAGATGTACGTTTTCCATAGCCATTTTCTGAAATAGCAAGAATGAATTGTTCACGCATCGCTAGTTCTTGGACGCGTTCTGGTGCTAGCTGAACTGTTTCTTCGGTTTGATCGACGGTTTCTGCAATATCTGTTTCATCAGCATTATCTGCTCCATTTGCGATCTGACGAAGGCGAGTAGCTGCTTTTAAGTAAGCGTCACGTTCTTCTGTATTTTGCGCTGATGCCGATAATAGAATTGTCATGGCAATGACTTGGTCACCATCTGACAACCGTATGCCACGCACACCATTTGAATCGCGTCCTGAGAAAATGCGAATATCAGTCACATTGAATCGATTGCAAATACCGTGTGCGGTACTTAGCATTACATCGTCTTCTTCGGAACACAAAGCAACAGCAATCAAAGATTCACCTTCGTCCATACGAATGGCTTTTTTACCATTTGGTGAAATATTGTGGAAATCGCTCAATGCATTTCGGCGTGCGTTACCAGCTGACGTTGCAAACATAAGGAATTGAGTCTCTTGGTTTACATCGTATGGTACAACAAGAATGGTTGTAATTTTTTCGTTTTCTGACAATGGCAGTAAGTTTACAATTGCACGGCCTTTTGATTGCGGCGATGCAAGTGGTAAACGATAGACTTTCATGCGGTACACTTGACCAAGTGACGAGAAGAAGTACACTTGGCTGTGTGTATTGCCAACAAATACATCACTTATGATATCTTCGTCTTTCATCGTCATGCCAGATCGACCTCGGCCACCGCGTCGTTGCGCGCGGTAGGTGGAAAGTGGTACGCGCTTGATATAACCTTCAAGGCTAACTGTGACAACCATATCTTCTTTTTGAATGAGATCTTCCATATCGATGGATGAATCACCTTCTTCAATATCGGTGCGACGTGCGCTTGGGTATTCATCTTTAACGGCGATGAGCTCTTCTTTCATGATTTCCAAGACACGTGGACGTGATCCAAGGATGCTTACCAATTCTTGAATTAAGGCAGTAACACCTTCAAGATCAGCTTGAATCTTATCGCGTTCCATCCCTGTTAAGCGGTGGAGGCGTAGGTCTAAAATGGCATTTGCTTGTGTTTCAGAAAGTTGGTATTGACCTTCATCTGGTAATTTTTCTTCCATAAGCGCGAGCAAAGGAAGAACGGCGGATGCATCCCATAAGCGTACCATAAGTTGCTCTTTAGCGTCTGCTCGGTCCGCGGCTGCACGAATCAGTTCAATGATTGGGTCAATATTGCTAATTGCAATCGCAAAGCCCATTAATGTGTGCGCTTTTTCACGTGCTTTTCTGAGTTCGAATCGCGTACGCCTTAAAATAACTTCTTCACGGAACTCTAAGAATGCTTCTAAAATTTGAAGAAGACCTAGTTGTTCTGGCCTTCCGTGTCTAATGGCGAGCATGTTGTAGCTTACTGTCGTTTGTAATTGGCTGTAACGATAGAGTTGATTCAAAATTACATCAGCAACTGCGTCACGTTTTATTTCAATAACAACACGAACACCGCTGCGGTTTGATGTTTCATCACGAAGATCCGTAATGCCTTCAATAATTTTTTCTTTAACAAGTTCGGCAATTTTTTCAACAAGACGTGCCTTGTTAACTTGATATGGAATTTCTGTGATGACAATAGATTGGCGATCGTTTTTACCTGTTTCAAAGTGTGCCTTGCCGCGCACAACGACACCGCCGCGGCCCGTACGGAATGCTTCATGGATGCCATAACGACCTATGATTGTTCCACCCGTTGGGAAATCGGGACCTTGAATGAATTGCATGATTTCAGGCAAAGTAAGTTGTGGATTGTCTATGAGTGCGCAACATGCATCAATGACTTCACCAAGGTTATGTGTAGGAATTGATGTTGCCATACCAACTGCGATGCCGCTTCCACCATTCACCAATAGGTTTGGAAAACGTGCCGGCAAGACTGTTGGCTGTATTTCTGTTTCGTCATAGTTTGGATAAAAATCAACAGTATCTTTGTCGATATCTTCAAGTAATTCATGTGCGGATTTTGAAAGACGCGCCTCGGTATAACGTGATGCCGCCGCAGGGTCGCCGTCCATCGAACCAAAGTTACCCTGACCATCAATAAGTGGCACTCGTAAGCTGAAATCTTGTGTTAAACGAACCATTGCATCATAGATAGCCATGTCACCATGCGGGTGATATTTACCCATGACCTCACCGACGACGCGGGCAGACTTACGGTAAGGGCGATTATACTCATTTCCGGTTGCTTTCATCGCGTATAAAATACGACGATGCACTGGCTTTAAACCATCGCGTACATCAGGAAGGGCGCGTGACACGATAACGCTCATAGCGTAGTCGAGATAGGAACGCTTCATTTCCTCTTCAATAGCAACGGGTTTAATATCAGTCTGTAATGGATTTTGTGAGGTCATAATCGATCTTTAAATAAAACGTTAAGAAACTGTTAACGGATGATAGCACGCGCAGGTAAAAAATTCACGTGTTATGTGTTTGTGAAAAGTGTTCGAAAATCTAGATTTGGCATACCCATCATAAACCAAACAATTGATTTAAGATGAGTATAATAACAATAAGCAAAGAACCTACGCCGCCTTCGCCGCCATCGCTTCTGCTTTTTTAAGCACTTGTTCCATATTACCTACCATGTAAAATGCCATTTCGGGAATATGATCATAATCACCATTAATAGTTCTTTTGAACCCTACAATTGTATCATCTAAATTTACAAACTCGCCAGGTGTTCCCCTAAAGACCTTGGTTAATCAACAGTTAATCTTTCACCTTATATCATTACAATTAAGGTGTGTTCTTTTGAAATTTAAGCCATGATGTTTAAAAGGTATCTTTGTTTTTCTGTATTTCTCATCTTGTTTGCACAAATACCTTTATTTGCCGTGGAACAAGAAGAAAGAGCACCTTCATCAGGACCGCAGTTATCACCTGCAATCGAATCAGAAGAATATTATTTAAAAAACAAACATGCCCTTAGTAATTATTGCTCTAGTCGCAAAAGAGGATACCAATGTACTGATAATTTTACGCATCATTTACGGTGTTGTTTTGAAATAAATCCAGAATTAGCGCGTGAAATAATGCGTGGAAATATTAAAGAGCAAAGAAAAGGTTTTTCACAATCTCATTTAGGAAGATTATCTGGCGAGAAATCTTTTATGTTTTTTGACCTTGTGCATGAAATTTGCTCAGAAGAATTGAATTCCTTTTTGGATGTTAATGTAAATGTTATCATCGAAAGTTGTGCCAATCATCCGGAAGAAAAAAGCGCTTTATCAACAGACCATTCTCTATTTTGGTCGCAGATTATTTCTTACCTCACAAGCAATCTAACAACGACACCAAGCACACCTGGCCACATATTCCACACAAAGGCTTATGCCACGTTATTGGCGAAGTGCTTTGGGCAGCTTGATGAGCCAGCACAAACAACCATTCTTGAAACAATGCCCCAAATTTTTGATAACTACGCACAATTTGAATCATACGATGCTATCCGTCTTGATTTTGTAAAAACAGAAAAACCGGAACAGAAAACAAAAGCGTGGCTAAATTATTTATCACTTGTGGGTAAGATTAAAAGAAGTCAAGGAGTTAAAAGAGATTTTAATTTCTTTCTCTCGCAGTTTCTTCATGCAAATAACATCGATTTTCTTTTGAGCAGTCCGGACTTTTACAATGACTTATATGTCGTTTTGAAAGATGAACCTCTGTCCGTACAAATGCTGTGGAGACATCTTATCAAACATGAAATCAAAATGCCATTGCTGGCACAAGCATCTAATTATTGGCGCATACGTCTTATGCCTGAAGATTGGCACGAACAGAAAACATCATTAGATGCAATGAATCTGCTTATACATATTCTCTTCTCGAGAAAGATATTCCGGTAGACATTGGAGCTGACTTTTTGCTAGCTGCACAACATTATCTCTATGACTTTTCGACCTCTTTGTGGGTAGAGAATACGGATCTTATGTTCCGGAATTTGATCTTAAATCCGTCTGTATCATTACAGGAAAAATTAAAACCATTTTGGCTACAACTCAATGCGATGAAGGACAAAAAAGCTTGGCTAGACGAAATAACAACCGGCATGGAAAGTAAGGCGCAATCTGAACAAAATTCATTTGAAAATTTAGCCGTGATGATAAGCCAACTCCACGTCGCTACAGACACATTTAACATATATGCTTTAAAACGAAAAATCAGAGATTTTAAAGAACGTACAGGCGTTGATGTGCCCTATGCATATTACGATATGGATAATGCATTTAACTCTCACAAAACTGTGGACTTCCCTCACTTTAGTATCAAATCTCGTTTAACAGAGCCCCTTTTAGATGAAGCAGGATTTTTATTTGGTGTTGAACCTAATTGGATGAGGGGCAAGAAAGGGGGAGGAAATTTTCATGCATATGATAGTAAAACAGGAGACCCTCTATGGTCGACTGGGCTTATAAGTTCTCTCGATCAAGCTGAACTACACTATACATTTGATAAGGACCATCTTTATGCTTTTTGTGGAAATGCAATAATAGAACTTAATAAAGCGAATGGTGACGCATTGCGTGCAAAATATTTTGAAGGTCGACTCGTTTATGATATGGAAATTGCAAAAGACGGCACACTTTTTGTCGCACTATTGGATGGCTTAGATCGTCATAACTATCAAGATGATGTAACTTTATTGGGTTTAGATAGTATTAGCTTTGATAAATTGTTTGAAACCCGAATAGCATATCGCACAGGGTTTTGTGTATATTCAAAAGCAGACCTACGCAGTCATAATTTTTTTACAAGTAACCAACATTTATATAATCAAGATTTCATGATTGTACACACAGATGGGACAACCTTAACAATCAATCAGGAATTAAGTGCTGATACAGCAGGATACGCAATAAATTCTTTTTGTTCGCATGACGATTTTTTATATTACGGCCTTGAAAATGAGGACAAGAATGATTGTAAAATTATAAAATTCAATACACAAACATCTGCTACTGAATGGGTTTATACGTGTCGAACAGAAAAAGAGAAGTGGAATCACGAGTACGTGCACGAAATGACTTATTCACCTACACATAATCAATTATACCTTCAAACACACAGCAATAAACTTGTTGCTTTATGTGGTGGCAATGACCTGGAAGAAGCTAATAGGAAATTGTGGGAATCATCTTTAAAGGGAGAGTCTTGGTCAGATGATATACATCAAATCTTGTTAGTTGAAGAAACTAAATTACTGTATGGATTGTCGGATCTTGGGGTGCTTTATACGTTTAATGCGCAAACCGGTGAAAAAACACTCATTGCACGTAAGTTTAGTAGCCATTCAAAATTAATTGGTGTTTCAAAAGAGGGGCAGCCATATATTAAGAGTTAAAAAAGAGATGTCGCAGTGACATCTCTCAGTTTGTTTCAAACACATAGCTACGCCGCTTTTGCTGCCATAGTTTCTGCTTTTTTAAGCACCTGTTCCATGTTGCCCACCATGTAAAATGCCATTTCGGGAATATGATCATAATCACCGTTAATAATGCCTTTGAACCCTGCAATTGTATCATCTAAGTTGACAAATTCACCTGGGGTTCCCGTAAAGACTTCAGCCACAAAGAATGGCTGCGACAAGAATCGTTGAATCTTACGTGCACGTGATACAGTTAATTTATCCTGATCAGACAATTCATCCATACCCAAAATAGCAATGATATCCTGCAATGATTTATAATCTTGCAGCACACGTTGTACATCACGTGCGACGTTGTAGTGATCTTCGCCTACATAATGCACGTCCAAAATACGTGACGTTGAATCCAATGGATCGACAGCTGGATAAATACCAAGCTCGGCAATTTGACGATTCAAAACTGTCGTTGCGTCAAGGTGCGCAAATGATGCTGCCGGCGCAGGGTCAGTCAAGTCATCCGCTGGTACATAAACGGCCTGAACAGATGTAATTGATCCTTTATGTGTTGTCGTGATCCGTTCTTGCAAGTTACCCATTTCAGTTGCCAACGTTGGCTGATATCCAACAGCGGATGGCATACGACCAAGCAATGCTGATACTTCAGACCCTGCTTGTGTGAACCTAAAAATATTATCGATAAAAAACAAAACGTCTTTACCTTCCACATCACGAAAATATTCCGCAACTGTCAATCCGCTTAATGCTACACGTGCACGCGCCCCAGGCGGTTCATTCATTTGTCCATAGATAAGCGCTGCTTTTGATCCGGCCGCCTCAAGCGTATTCACACCCGAATCAATCATTTCATGATACAAGTCGTTTCCTTCACGTGTACGTTCACCAACGCCAGCGAACACAGAATAACCACCGTGTGCTTTTGCAACGTTATTGATCAATTCCATAATTAAAACTGTTTTGCCAACACCTGCACCTCCAAATAAGCCAATTTTTCCGCCACGTGGATAGGGCGTTAAAAGGTCTATTACCTTAATTCCGGTTGTAAGTACTTCTGTTGCCGTCGCTTGCTCGGCAAAGCTGGGTGGGTCACGGTGAATAGGTAAGTATGTGCTTGCCTCAATAGGCCCACGTTCATCCACCGGGTTTCCTGTTACATTGATAATACGTCCAAGCGTGCCGACGCCGACTGGCACCATAATCGGCGATCCAGTATCCAGTACCAGCGATCCACGACGAAGTCCATTCGTTGAATCCATGGCAATAGCACGAACTGTATTTTCCCCAAGATGCTGTGCAACTTCAAGCACAAGTGTTCGTGTTACTTTGTTCTTATGGGAATCTTCTTCTTCAACATCAATCGTAATGGCATTTAAAATGGATGGCATTTCTTTATCAAAGCATACGTCAACGACAGCGCCGATCACCTGACTTACGTAGCCGACATTTTGATCGGCATTCGTTTGTGTGCGCTCGGGAGAGACGGCTTGATCAGTCTTGGATGCGATTTTAGACGTTTTTGATGCAGCTTTTGGCACAGTTTTAAGATCTGCTTTTGAAACAGTTTTAAGTGTCGCTTTTTTTGCTGGCGTTTTAACGGCTTCCGACTTAGGTGCCTTTATTTTGTCTGCCACCTTTTTTGTCACCACTTTTAGTTTGCTTTTTTGTGGTTCTTTTTTGTTATCGTTGCTCATAAAAATCCTTTTCTATACAAATGATAGCCCCCTTGTACGTCATCCCCGGACGTGATCCGGGGATTTTTATTAAAGGAGAAAACGAATCATTTCTGATTTATCAAACTATCACCTATTTACCTTGAGATGGCAAGGAAGATTGGAGAGTGGATATCGCATAGAGAGTTGTAACTGGGTCTTCTTTGTCCCAATTAACATGCTTGCTGTAAGCGTACCGGCAATTGAATTGTATCCATCAATACTTTAAGTTCCTGTTTCGCTGCGATGTGAGAAAGGCTAACAGCAGTGTTTGTTTCTTTTAAATCAAGCAACGTGATGCCACTTAAAAATAATTCACGAAAGATCACACGTTCACCAAAGCCTGACACAAGGCGAAAACCAATACGCTTTGACAGAGCCGCTAAAATCTTTTCCATTTCCTCTTTATTGCGTGAATAAATGCTGCTTAAGCGGTTTCTCATGACAATCCAGTCAACCTTGCCTCCATCACGGATCGCGCGATGCTTCTTTTGATCCCAGACCATTTCTGAATATGTACTTGGATGAAGAATGCTGAGATCGTCTGACTGCACGCGCACCAGCATGTCAAGGTCCACAAAGCTGTCATTTAGCGGTGTTATTAGTGTATCTGCATAGGAATGAGCAAGACGTGATAAATAGCTATCACTTCCAGGCGTGTCGATTACAAGGAAATCATAACCTTTAAATTTTGATATGACTTCATTCATTTGCGCTTTTTCTTGCTCTTCTGCTTCCTCAACAATGGGAAGAGTGCTTTTGAAAATTGGCACGTGATCTGGCATTGGTAAATCTTCACCTGTTGCCTCTTTTCGAGCACGGCGATTTTCGATATACCGAGTAAGTGTTCCTTGACGTGCGTCAACGTCGATTGTTGCAACTGAATGTCCACTTCTAAGAAGACTTGTGATGACGTGCATCGCGGCTGTTGATTTTCCAGTTCCGCCTTTTTCGTTTCCTAAAACTATAGTATAGGGCATTGATGTACCTTGATTCATATCCATTTAAAAACCTTAACAATTCCTTAATAACTATCTTAACGGGTTCTTTGCGCGAGATGCAACAATTTGATGTGTAGGTTCACATAGTTTGAGACAGAGACGTTCCCTCGGAATAGTTGCTATTAATATACTCCATTGGCGTCATTCCTTTCAATCGGGCATGTGGCCTGTAGGTGTTGTATTTATCAACA
>CAIOTO010000083.1 GCA_903861255.1 uncultured Alphaproteobacteria bacterium
AGGCGCAAATCAAAAGTAACATCACGAAGTCTAGAAATGGTTGACTTGTCATTGCGACTTCATTATTACGCTCATGAGCCGAAGTTTATAGGGGCGTACATGGCATCTTTTCTGTCAACCTTTAGTTAAGTGTCTCAAAAAAACAGCCTGATTTACGTCAGGCTGTTTTTGTTTTGTTCGTAGTGTAAAAAGTATTACGCAGCAGTGCGTTCGTTTTCACGGAACTTTACAGCAGCATCAACTTTTTTAGAAAGCGCTTTTACAGCATAAAGCCATGCAACACAAACAATAGCAAATGTACCAAATGCATATGGAGCAATAGCCACAACGTCTTTAGTTGCAAAAGCTATTAGCAATCCCATTTGAACATATCCGCCACCAGCTTTACCAGCACGACCGCCAATAACGTCAACAGCAGCTTTACCTTTTGATTTCAATTCTGGATCAAGAGGAATGTATGCCATTTCCTTTGTTGGATCAAACAACGTGTACTTTACTGATTTAGAAACGATAACCACACCTGCACCCAAGAATGTTGCAACAGCAACTGGCGTAGATTTTAGGAATACAAGCAATGGTGCAACCAAATTTTCAGAACACGTGAATGCAAAGAACAATCCACCTCCGATTAAAATGATTATCGGTGTAATAGCAGCAGCTGTAAACCAGTTGAATTTACGAATTACGCTTTGACCAACAAAAAGACCAAACAAAATTGTAAATGCACCCGTAATTGCCGAGAAAATACCCATAAAGCCGTTGTAGCCACCTTTGTCACCCGCATAGAAAAGCTTAAGCTGTTCTTTAAACTGAACTTCAACAAGATTAATCGTTACTCCGTATGCCATAATTAATGTAGCAATTAAAGCAAGCTCTGGTGATTTAATAATAATCTTAAAGCTTTCACCAAGGGATGGCTTTGACTTTTTCTTTTTAGTACCACCAGCATTCTCTTCAGGATCAAAATAACGCTTGTCTGTCAAAACATTTACGTTCATCCAACGATAAATGTACATGCAAAGAAGACCCATTGCCACAACTGCTGCCATCAATAAGTACATTGACACATGCCATGCATCAGTTCCTGCAGGAACATATTTTTTAATAGATTCTGAACAGAAGTAAACAACGCCACCAGAAGCAATCAAAGCAAAGTTTGCAATAACTGCAAATAGACCATAAAAGCGCTTAGATTCACCGAAACGAACTACGTGGTTTGCAAATTCCCAAAAAGCAAGCGCCAAAATTGCACTTCCCCAAATCTCAGAGAACACATAGAATACTGAGTAAGACCAGTATGCATACATATCTATAAAACCTGCAATATTCGGATACGCCGCATGCCACGCCACAACAGTTTCTTTAGCTGGATGCAAAAAATCAGCCATTGGATATATAACAAAACCAAAAAGTCCAAAAAACACAATGAATGGTGACACAATTGCGTAAAACAATTTTTCACGTGAAAGAACATTTGATAACTTTGCGTATACAATCACAAAACCAATTGCAGCTAATGTTACAGCGATACCTTTCAAAAATGGAATTACTGCGGCTCCGCCAGCATTAACAACTAACGTATCTTTAGTATCCCGAAGTATCGTGTAATTAAACAATATACAAAACATGATTAACGCAAGAGGGATGAATTTTTTTAATTCATGATTATGGATTGGCCAAAGAACGGCGCGTATGCCCGTAAACTCTGGTAGTTTTGTGTCAGATGGACTACTCATTTTATTTCCTTTAAGGTTAACTTAGTGCAAAAACGACCTTTATATATTTGTTTTTGCGGCGTTTACTGTTGGCTTAAAATAGGAAAAGAGCTACGCACATATATGCAAGCTCAAAACCAATCTATTTCCAACTCGTAGATTCTATAACAAAAAGTTAAGAAAGGCAACTTTAATTACAACGAGTAGTAGAAAGACTGATACATCAATGATTAACACTTACATTCATCTACATATAGTTATTTTTATCTATTAACACCCAAGATATAGATGTGTCTTTTTCTTTTTCAAAGAAGCACTTCCTTTTGTCCGTAAGTTTTAGCGCACATCCCCTTTGTCTTTTTAAAAATATTTGCTATTGTTCTATTGATTGGCGCAATTTAAAAAATAGTATAAGGAACTCAATTTATGACCACGCGCATTCTCTCGGGCGTTCGTCCTACTGGCAACATCCATTTGGGCAATTATCTGGGTGCTATACAAAATTGGGTATCCATGTCACACAACATAGATGAACATCTGTTTTGCATTGTCGATCAGCACGCCCTGACGACCGCAGAAGATGCATCAGATCTATATAATCACACACGCCTTATCGCTGCAGCTTATGTTGCGTGCGGCATTGACCCTGATAAAAGCTACATCTTTGCGCAAAGTCACGTGCCGGGCCATACAGAACTTGCTTGGTATTTTAATTGCATTACACCACTTGGTTGGCTTAATCGTATGACACAGTTCAAAGATAAAGCTGGAAAAAATAAAGAACATGCTAACCTTGGTCTTTATGCATATCCAGTTCTCATGGCGGCAGACATACTTTTATATAAAGCAACGCATGTGCCTGTCGGTGAAGACCAAAAGCAACACGTAGAACTTGCGCGTGATATTGCACATGCGTTTAATAATTTTGTAAAGTGTGATGTCTTTACATTGCCAGAGCCTGTAATTCCTGAACAAAACGCGCGTATTATGAGTCTTCGTGACGGCACAAAAAAGATGAGCAAATCCGATATTTCTGATTATTCCCGCATCCATTTGCTTGACGATGAAGATACGTTGGCGATTAAAATTCGAAAAGCAAAAACGGATATGGACCCTATCCCTGACAGCAAAGAAGGTTTAGTCGATCGACCAGAAGCCAAGAATTTAATAGGGATTTATGCTGCAGTTTCGAATCAAACTGTTGATGCAATTTGCACAACCTTTGAGGGGCAAACGTTTTCTGCACTTAAAGCAACACTGACTGATGCTCTGATAGAACATTTGCGTCCTATTCGCGAAAAATTAACACTTCTGCTTGATGATAAAAGTGAACTCGATCGAATTCTAGCACGCGGCGCTGACCGTGCAAATGAACTAGCCGCTATTTCACTTAATGAAGTACGTTCTAGCCTTAATTTATACCCAAGACCAAAAGGACAATAAATATGCGTCGTTTCTCTTCTTTTCTTCTTTCAACGCCGATCCAATTATTATCAATTGTTTTGCTTGTTGTTCTTTTTGCATCACATATACCACACACAGCTGCGCGCGGCGCCTATACAATAAGTTTGCTTATAAAGGACTTACTTCTGATCGTTTTACCTGTCGCTGTTGCATCCTATATTGCGTCAACCCTAATTAGTTTCAAACAAAACGCAATATTACTGGTCATTGCCTTACTCACTTTTGAAGCCATTTCAAATGCAACAAGTGTTATGTATGCTTACACGGTGGCCACATCATTTGAAAATTGGATACCTGTTTTTAAAGGCACACATGAACACGTTGCATCACTCACGCCGTACTTCACAATTGGCAACATGCGACCATCTTTTTGGTCATCAACTAACGGCGTACTAACAGGTGCTGTTGTTGGTATTATTGCCGCTTTTTGCAAGCCTGGTTATTTTAGCCAAACAGTTTTTAAACTACGTGATTTTATGGGGTTTGTGTTTAGTCGTATTTTCATACGTTTGATTCCATTTTACGTTCTTGGTTTTTTGCTATACATGCATCACTCTGGCTTATTAACTCAAATTATTCATTCATATGCAGCAGTAATGATAATGATCACAATGGCAATTGTTGCATACTTCCTCGTTCTTACCATAATTGCTTCTGAATTCAAAAAGGACCGATTCCTCCATATTATTAACAACCTTTGGCCAGCGGGAGTCATTGCGTTCACATCCATGTCAAGCGCAGCAACAATGCCTTTTACAATTTCGGCAACAGAAAAAAATCTTAAAAATCCAAAGTTCGCTGGCATGTTAATCCCTGCCACAACAAATATTCAACAAATTGGCGACTGCATTGCAAATGCTCTGCTTTGTTTAGTCATATTAAAAAATTTTGGAAAACCAATTCCTGACATGTGGGTTTGGATTCCTTTCATGGCAAGCTTTACACTGGCGCGTTATACAACAGCTGCCGTGCTCGGTGGTGCAATTTTTATTATGATACCTTTATAACGCAGTGTGCAAGTTTTTGCACAAATAATTTGAAAGAATCACAGGGTTCTGTTTAGATAAAGTCGTCTAAAACTTTAACAATCTAACGAGCCCTATGACCCTAGAAGATCTTATCATTAATACCTACTGCTGTGTCGATGATTATTTGAAAGAATCCAATCTCATACACCTCAGACAACGTGGTGAACTTCCGGCACTCTCTGATGCTGAAGTGATCACCATGGAAATTGTGGGCGAGTATTTGGGGCATGGTTTTGATAAAACAATTTGGA
>CAIOTO010000084.1 GCA_903861255.1 uncultured Alphaproteobacteria bacterium
AAAATAATGAATAAAAAATTTAAGACGCTTGTCTTCTTATTCTTATCGGTTTCGTGCAGCGCGTCCTCTATTCCCCAACAAAAGTGCCATCCTTCCACCCTTCAATGGATGCAAAGAGCCGATGTTAAGAATGCTTTAAAACAACTTCAGGAGGCTAATTTAGCACTCGAAGTGTATGTACAAAAAATTTATAACGCTTATGTTTCTCATACGATTGGTGACGATAAACTTATGCGCGATCGAATGAAAGATATTGCTCGTTTGATCACAGCTGCTGAAAATGTTGAAGGAATATATTCAATATATAAAGGATCAATTGAAACAAGTAATCCTCTTGCAAAAAGTATTGTGCTTATGAAAAAAGCAATACCCCTATATTATTTTGATCATACCTTAAAAGTATTACTAAACCATGATCGTACGATAATTCGTGAATTAGAATCATCCTTAAACTCGCTTTGTAATTCAAAATGGCATCCTGATTTTGAACGAATAACACATTTTGATAAAAATGAAGCTACACAACTTTTAATAAGGATTGAGGAAGCAATAAATGCGGCAGTGGCTACTATTCCAGGCGGCGCAGAAATATTAAGAGTTAGATAGACAGTAGAGTGCGCGATTATGACCAAATTTTCAGATACATTTACCCAAGGTGGGCAAACTCAACTGCATAAACTTCATATGATTAGCCAAGTTGTCGGCTCCACGCTAAAGGGTGGATTTATCCTCTTTGTGGTTACCTTTGGATTATTTGTTTGGTTTAATCATTGCTGGCAAGACTTTTGGCTCCTATTGTGTTATGCCAAAGCATGGATACGTGTTGAACACTTGTCCCTTCTTCCAAGTGATTTTATTGATGAGTCGTGGCTTGTCGATGCACACGGTGTGGTTCATACTGTAGCGGATTTCCATTTGTACCATAGTGACTTTTACCAAAACTTAGCGCGAGGGATTAGTCTTAGTCTCTTAAAGAAATTTTTATATAGTGTGTTTCTGTCACTTATTGGATTTTTTGCTCTTTCTTGGTTTTGGGTAAGAATGGGCAAACAAAAACAAAAAACAAAAATTTTAAGCGGGTTTGAGTGTGTTAAACCGAAGCTTCTTCGTAAACAAATCCTTAAATCAGGAGCTTCTCCCTATACAATTGCGAATATACCCATTCCTAAAAATGCCGAATATCAGCATATGATGGTCACAGGCACAACGGGCGCCGGTAAATCAAATATGATCTATCAACTCCTTGAACAAATTAGACGTAATGGCGATCAAGCGATTATTCTTGATACGACGGGGGGCATTTTTTCACGGTTTTATGATGAGGATAAAGATATTCTGTTAAACCCTCTTGATCAACGTTCACACAATTGGAACATGTGGGGTGATGTCACAGACAACTACCATATTTGTGAAATGGCAGAAGCAATCATTCCTGAAAGTAAATCATTAGATTCATTTTGGGTGCAAGGGGCACGACAATTATTTATAGAGTGTATAACATATTTAAAAAAAGCTAATTGCAGCTCATACAAAACGCTTATGCATATGGCGATTAAAATGGATTTGCGTGTGCTACATGAAAAATTAAAAGATACACGTGTATCTTCCCTTCTTGATCCTTCAATCGATAAAACGGCACTTAGCATTAGAGCCTCTCTTGCTAATAATTTAGATATATTTGAATGCTTAAATGATGATAATGATGGTTTATCACTTCTACCTTTTATGCAGAAAAATACAAAAGATTGGCTGTTTTTAAGCTGCCAAACCAACCAACGGGCTTTCTTAAAATCAATCTTTTCGGTGTGGTTGTCTCTTATAATAAAGGGAATTATGAGTCGATCTGAAAATAATGATTCCAGAACCTGGATTATTATAGATGAGTTAGCTTCACTGAATAAGCTTCCATCGTTGATGATAGGGCTTTCTGAAATTCGAAAATATGGAGGATGTTTTGTTCTTGGATTTCAAGATCTCAGTCAAATTGAAGAAATTTATGGTTTTTCTCAAGCAAAAACACTTTCTAATTTAACAGGAACAAAGGTTCTTTTCCGGGCAGTAGACACAGACGTCGCCAATCGTATTGCTCGTTATATGGGAGAGCAAGAAAAAGAAGAGCTTTCAACAAGCATCTCCTATGGTGCGCATCAAATGCGGGATGGCGTTAGTCTTAATCAACAGCGCCACGTAAAGTCAGTTGTGCGCTCAAGTGATATTATGCTTTTACAAGATCTTGAAGCCTATATAAAATATCCAGGCCAATTTCCGGTATCAAAAGTTAAATTTGAGTATCTGTCTCTTTCTCGCAATAAAGATAGCTTTATACCACGTATGGATGAAAAATTGGAAGAGGCTCACACTAAGGAAAAGTCTGAATCTGAACCAGCTGATGTAAGTGAGGCAGACCAAAATGTGTCAAATGTAATACATCCTAATTTTAAGAGAACAAGTAAAAAAGAAAAAATAATATCACCAAATAAGGAAGATGAAGAACTTACCTTTGATTTGTAGAGGTACTGTCTTATTTGATTTCTATCGTATCCAGTACATGTTGAAATTGTTCTGGGGAAGGAAGGAGGTTTTCATATTCCTTTGGTAATGTATAATATTCAGCAACACCCATAGGTTTTTTGGAGTCTTTTAGACAGTACTCTACTATCATTTTGTTTGTTGATTGGCACAATAGCAGACCTATTGTTGGATTATCTGAATCGTCTTTAATTTCATGATCAATAGCAGTTGTATAAAATCCAAGTTTCCCTACATATTCAGGCTTAAATTTTCCGCACTTGAGTTCCACGCAAATGTATGCTTTAAGCTTGATATTGTACATTAATAAATCAATAAAGAATTCTTCTCCTGCAACTGTGATTCGATGTTGACTTCCTACAAAAGCAAAGCCTTTTCCAAGCTCTAATAAGAAATCACGAATATGATTAATTAAACCTTTTTCAATCGCTTTTTCATGCGCATCATCGGCTAAAGCCAAAAATTCAAAGTTATATTCAGATTTAATCAACTGCTGGGCAAGATCGGAAGCCGGATTAGGCAGTGTTAGTTTAAAATTTGTTTGAGCTGCGCCTAGTTTAAGGTGTGCTCCAGCCTCAATGTTCATGACCAATACATTACGTGACCAGCCATTTTCAATGGTTTTTTTGATATACCATATGCGCGTAATTTGGCCTTTAACTTTATCTAGAATCACACAATGATGGAACCAAGGAATTTCTCCAGCAAGCTGCTGGAGAAATTCTATTTCTGTGTAAGCAGAAGAAAAGTTCCGCATATACCACAGATTTTGCTTTGAAAAACCTTTGATGTCAGGGAAAGAGTGCTTAAGATCCAATGACAATTGTTCAATAACTTTTGAACCCCACCCTAATTCTTTTTGTTTTTCAAGGATTTCAGTCCCAATACGCCAATATAAGAGAATCAGTTCTTTATTGACCGAGAGTGATGCTCGAATGCGTGAGGTTTGAATATCTTTTTTAATGGAATTTAAAAAAGTAACGTAGTCTTTTGTATGCGTAACTTCGGTGTTCATTTATTATTTTTTGTATAATGTAAGCCTGTACCTTTTATACATTAAAAAATTTTTATCTCAAATCTTTATCTAGTTTGCTAGAGAGTGCTATTACGTAAAAGTCTTTCAGATACATGCACAGGTCCTTTCGTATCCCCCTAAACGAGTATTTTTGGGTTATCCGCACGACCCGATATCGTGATGTGTCTTTAAAAGACCGGCATCGTTTGGCTAAAGACAAACTATTAATTGATACGTTCTAAAAGTTGCAAGTTTTGCTGAGCTGAATTATGCCCTTGGTTAGCAGATAATTCCCACCAATATCTAGCTTTTTCATAATCCTGAATACCAGCTTTACCACTTGCATACATACAAGCAAGATTGTTTTGTGCGTTTGGGTGTCCTTGACTTGCTGATAATTCAAATAAATGTAGTGCCTTCATAATATTTTTTTCGACACCAATCGCATTGAGATGCATACATCCAAGACTGAACTGTGCAGGTGAAAAACCAGAGGACGCAGCAATTTGATATCTTCTAAGTGCCTCATCATAATCCTTTGTAACCCCAAGTCCATTTTCATACATAAAACCAATAAGGTAGTGTGCAGCTGGGTAGTGCCACACTTCTATTGCTTCCTTACACCATTTCATCGCTTCATCATAATTTTGTTCAACACCTATTCCATTAATGTGCATCCACGCAAGGTCATACTGCGCTCTCACATAACCCCGTTCGGCAGCTATTTTATACAGGTGTGCAGCTATTTCAGGGTTTTTATCAAGATCATCTGTTCCAGAAAAAATCCTTTTACCAAGTTTGTAAAATGGAAAACCATGTCCGTCACCAACTTTTTGTTGGAGCCATTCTATATACGTAGTTTTATAAATACTTGAACACATCGCATAATCGATATCATAAAAATCTAAACCAGGATCGAGTATGTTATAAATATTTGAAGAACCATTAAAATGGATTCCTAATAATGGATTAGGAGCGATATTGTACCAGATATTAATTTGAAAATTACCGATTTGACGGTACCAAACGAAATCAATAATACTTTTTATTCCTAACTGAGCTAAGTCCGATTCACTGATGTTTGTAAACAATCTTCCTTTACCTAGTAAACAACGAGTCATTTCTTTTGTAAGGTTTGGATGAATTATAGAAATATCTGCTGCTTTACATATCGAAATAAATACATGAGAAGAATCAAAAGTAAAACTCAATGGATTTGGGAAGCTTTCGGGTAATGGTGCGCCAGAGCTCAGTATTTCACATCCTAATACTTTAAGGATGTAAGCATAGAAATATTGTATTTCTTTAATGTAATCAATTCCACATACATTAATTAAGTCAATACATAGTGCGTCTGGATTGTTCCTACACCAAACTGAAAATTTATCATATGCCATATCCATTGCTTGTGAACGAGCATTGTTACAGGCCTGACAAATCAAAGAAGGATATTTAAATAAATCAGACTTAGGGCCAGGTATTGGATCTGCTTCACCTGTATCAAAAGAAAAATAAAATGCTCGTTCATTATTTTTATAAGGTTGTCCTTTATCCTTTTGTGGATAAAGCCAACGTGCTTCGGTTTGTTTGTATTTATGTTCACGTGAAGTTAATTCACCTCCGCACATCCAGCAACCATTTTTGTGAATCGTTGCAAAAAAGATATTGTTATTCATCATATAATCGTTAGATTAATTAAATTAATAATAGCACTATCACTCATGAGAGGTATCATTGCCAAATGAAATGATGTCGTGCGAGCACTATTTTTACTGCCAAAGTTCGTAATGACGGCATATAAGGTAAAAAGTACTTAACCGAATGACATTGTGTTCCGAACGACCTTATACACGTAATTTTTGACGCTTTGGACAAAGATGTTTAAAAAGTTAAAGTGATAACTCAAAATTTTTATGTAGTTCACGGTCAAGAGTACGTTGTTGTTCTATGTGTGCTAATTTATCGTGGTGTTGCTGTATAGAATCTTGGAATTTTAGCTGATTTTGTTTGGCTTTAAATGCTATTCGATCATGGGTGAGCTCATGTAACGAATGGATGCCAGCTGCCTTTTGATCCATAACATACTCAATCGTGTATTTAATTTCCTGTTTTTGATCGTGAGAAATGGAAGCTTCTGCAATTTTTTTAACGCCGTTGTAAAGGTCACGTGTAAGATGAACAGGCATATCTTTTTGCGTAATGGATTTAAACTTGAGCACAGCGTGTAGCAAACCTTCTTGAATGTCTCTGCTCTCACCTTTAATTGATTCAGGCGGATTTTTTAAAGCGAGTTCATATTTTTTTTCTTGTTCTTTGTAAAGAGAAATAGCCTCAAATACGCGATCTGTTTCCGTTTTATAAGACTCATTTTTGAGTTGTGAGTGTGCAGCAAAGCCACCTATCATTAAGAATTTATCAGTAAAGTGAGTATCCTTAAAATCACCATCGATAAGTACATGCGCACGTACGGCATATATACCCACAAGGATCGACTTCTGTTCAAGTTCTATAAGACTTATATGTGTGCTGAGTATATGAGCGGTTGTATTGTGATACGAATAATACTCTCTTGCAAAATAATGAATGAGCGGCAATTTTTCAGCCGTACAATAATTAGTTAACGCATGCGTTTCAGCACAGTGTTTAATTTCTTTATTACTAAAGGTTTTTGAATAAACCGAATTCTTCTTCTGATAGGCCTCAAATGCCAATTCATTATGGGTTTTGGTGTGCGACATCAGCTCAGTAAGGGTTACATGCTCAGGCATAACGTCGGCAAGATCCCATTTGTGGGAGAGGGTAGAGGGAAGATCAACGATCTGTATCGATTGGTTGCCTTGCTTTTTGAGAAGGGAACCTATGTTAAGGGTGGCATTTAAGCCTGCTTCATCATGATCGGGAAAGAGAATGATTTCTCTGTCTTTTAAAGGTGTCCAATCAGTTTTATGAACCGCACCACAGCCACCGTTCCAGGTAATCACCGCATGTTCGGGAAAGAGTGTTCGCGCCGCTTCACATGTTTTTTCACCTTCGACAATAAGCACAGGTGCATGTGGTTTGTGTTTGAGCTGTTCAAGACCATACAATGGACGGTCGTTGCCGAATCCATGCCACCGCCACTCCTGGTGCCCGTGCTCATTTTGACAATAGGTGAGGGTAGGGGTGATCTTTTTTCCATGTCTATCTTCAAGACGAATAACATATCCTAACATGTTTTCTTCGGCATCGGTGTACGTATAGCGCGCTATCTCTACTTTTCCGCGCATCATATACGCAAGGGAAGGGGTGTTTTTAAGTTCTGGCACATCATACGGAGCAGGGAAGATGGGTTTCCAGGAGTATTCATTTAGCTTTTCATTGGTTGAAAGGTTTCTTTTTTGCGAAGGTGTAAAATCTGTATCAAGAACAGAGATATGGCCAAGCCATTGAACACCCCACTTGAAGGCTTCTTTTTTGTTAAGACCCAGTTGATCGGCAATAAGAGTGACGGCATTTCCTGACTGTCCTGTTTCAAAATTGGTATACAAACCTTTTTTGGGACCCAGTACATGGATGGAGATTGACCCATTATTACCATACCGCCATTCACTACGGTTTTTTTGTTTCGGATGACCTAAGAAGTGAATGGCAAGATCAGCACTATGTTCACGTAAATCATGTGCGATTTCTGTGGTGGAACGCTCAAAGGGGGTAAAGGATGTAGAAGAAGATTGATTGTGTGCTGCTGTATTCGGTAGAGGGTGTTGCTCGCTTGTATTACGATCAGCCATAAATGGTTGCTTTTCAGATGGGATAAAGTTGAAAGGCTTGTTAATGTCAGCTAAAATCTTCTTTTGAATCGATGTTTCACGATACGCAACTTGTTTTTCAAGGGTACTTTTACTGATGCCATATTCTTTGGCATACATTTTTACAAATTCTCGGTAGAGCGGATAATGAGCGAGGATATCTTTGGCAAGGGCATCGCGCTCATCACGTAAATTTTGATATTCTTCATAATGCGGATGTTCTTTTTTATTGGGAATGAGCTTTATTCCATGCCAAAGATCACGGGCTTCCCGTGCTATTTCGCCATAAATCTCAATGGTTAGTTTTGCTTTTTCTTCTGCTACGGATAAGGGTCGGTGTTTATAGCCCATGGTAACCTCCAACATTTCTTGGGTGAATCCCGCTTGATGAAAATAGTTTTTGTGCGCCTCATAATCGTTGTGTATTTCTTTGCCGAGTTGAATTTGCTCGTGTTTTATGGCGAGATACGCCGTCCAATCAGGATCACCTTCATGTTGAGATTCTTTCAATACGGATGCAGCATCATAAATACACTGTTGATACTCATGGACACGGCGCCACGCCTCTGCATTTTCTGAGCGAATCGTATAATCTTTCACGAGGTCTTTCGAGGTAAAACGACTCATGTGAAGTGCAAATGCTTTATAACTGTCAAATTCTTCTTTGGTATAGAAAAGGTGCACCTCATGACGGTGCCTGGTCATAGCGACATAAAGTGCTTTTGCATCCATAAAGCGTGATGCAGCCACAAGCGTAAAATCAACGGTTTGCCCTTGGGATTTGAAAATCGTGAGCGCGTACCCATGACTGAAGTCTTTATAGTGATCAATTGAAAAATGAGCTGTAGTCTGTTCATCCAAACGAACAACAATCTCTTTACCGTTTTCCGTAACCGATTCAAGGGTGCCAGTGGTTCCATTTGAAATGTGACGATTGGAGAGAACTTCTCCATCCGAATTTATGAGCGTAATACGTTGTTTTTCGTTTTTAAGAAAGACAATCTTATCACCAAGCGCGAACTTCTTAGCCTGTTCACCTTTGCCCAGGGTTAACACATCATCGAGAGAAAGAGTATGACCTGGTAGGTTATGCATACGCAGTTCTGCACGAATCGCTTGATTTAAGGCATGGGTTTGTTCATTGGTAAACGCAAGCACGAGGCCCGATTTAAATTTTGGCGTGTTGTGTTCATCCATTTCAAGGGAAGAAAGGTAGCTGATATAGGCTTTAGCCATGTCTTCTTCTAGATGATGCGCATTCACTTCATGGATATGCCCTTTTCCTTCATAGAGTGCAAGACCTTCTTGGGTGTTGAGTGTTGCAAACTGTTCAGAAGCAGTGCGCATCCAATCCACCCGTTGGCGTTGAATGGTATTTAACTGGAAGAGAGATCCATTGTGGCCTGTTTGCTCAATCACTTCACGGAATAAATCACCGGCTTCAATAGCTTTACATTGCACATCATCCCCAACGGCAATGACTTTTGCATTACGGAGTTTTGCATGCTCTAGAAGTCGTTTCCATTGATCAACACCGACCATGCCGGCTTCATCGAGGACAAAAACAGAAGTATCGGTGAGCGCAAAACGTTCAAACTGCTTAAGCTCTTTGTACCAGTGAAGTTGATTTAATACTTCTTTTGAAATCAGATTATTAAAAGCAAGAAATTCTTGTTCGGCTTGACGATAACGATCCCAGCAATAAAGCCATGCGTGAAGCGTTTTTGTATTAATGTTCGTTTCCACCCCTAAGTTATCAGAAGCCAGTTTTGAAAGAGAACCTCCAATAACGGTGTATCCTTCTTGTTGATACAGCTCACAGACTGCCTTGACGGTCGTGGTAGTTTTACCCGTTCCCGCGCGCCCTAACAATACCGAAAGCGAATCTTTTTGAATGAGACCTAACGTAGCGTTTCGTTGTTCATCTGTCATATGCGCGTAGTGAAGAGTGAGATATAAATTTACCTTCATCGAATGAATCGAATGATTGTTAGTGTTGTTCATATAAGACGCAAGGGTTGTGAGCGCTTCTTCTTCTTTTTGCTTATAAGCAGAAGTAGTATAGCGAGGCACGCCATCAAGACCCTCTCCAATATGGAGGGATTTCCCAATGAGAACTTCATACACATTGGCGATCGATTTGACATCATCCCCAAGACGTTTTTGAATTGTTTTGAGGAGTTGTGTTGAGGTAAACGTTGCCTGCGTTGCTGAAATTTCATGAAGAATAATATCAGGATTGCTCAAAATTCTTTTTTTGTTTTCAAGGAAAATCTCTGCATTCTCCTGTATGATACGTGAATCAGTACCCATCTCTTTAAGTTTATCGGATACCCAGCCACGGTGTTTAGAGGGAATCAAATTGATACCTAAATCAACAAAACTTTTTTCGGTAATACGCTCTTCAAAACCTTCACGTTCGAGGTAGGAATTTGCCACGTCAGCCCAAACTTTTCGTGATAGTTTAAGACCAGAAGGCGTACATATATTTCGATTTTTCAACCAAGAAAATGTGATGCTACCATCCTCATTTTGAACTATGCTTCTGCGTGAAATTAAAATATGACCATGCGGATTGCCTTCATCCATATGGATTCCTGCTGTTACAATAAGATATTGAGAGAGATAATGGTTTTTAACAAATTCAGTTACAAGTTCAATTGATACTTCAAGAGGAAACTCACGTGGAAGTGCAACAACAATCGTTAAACCTGTGCGCGCTGAGTCACAATAATGGTCACGGCCACTTTGGCTATTCGGATAACGCTTGTAAGCATAATCTTTATCTTCAAATACTTCTACCTTATTCCAAATCTTAATATCACGGTATTCATTTGGCGCCCATTCTGGTGCAAACGTCTCAGACCATAAAACAGCATAATCACCTTTTCCTTTGTTAACATAACTGACAGGAAGGTTACGAAGCTCTTCATAAACAGCACCACACGTGATATAAGCAGCGCATTGCACGGTACTTCTACCAGCACTGCGTGAAACATGATCCATATGATGATGATAAATAGGCATAAGGCTCTCCAAGCTTATTTTAATATAACGCCGTAGGCAAAATAGCGCAAGGTGCGCGTAAATGCGGATTTAGCAATTACTCGCTCAAGATCCATGAATTCGGCTTCGCCTCATTCTATTTTTTTTCTGCCGCTGATGCTGCGAATTATTCTAGACCCAAATGCTTAAATGTGGTCTAGTCAAAATTGGATATATGCCTACGGCGTTATTTTATCGTTGCGAAGGGTATAACTCAGAAATGTAACATCAACACATAAGGATAACGTGTATGTCTCAAATAACGCTTCAAAAGCTTGAAAAACTAAATGCACAGATTCAAAAATTAGAACACGAAAAGAAAGTGCTTACAGAGAATTTAAAAAAATCACTTCTCAATATATTGAATGATGATTTTATTATAAGTTATGATTTTGAGACGCTTGTTGGTGGAATGTTAAGTGTAAAAGCGATACTTAACGAAAGCACAGAAGCGTCAAAGAAAGTGAAAGAAAGTTGGAAAAAAGAAGGGGTTCAGTATTTCCAAAAAAATAAGAAGACAGCTACCCAGAAAAAATAATAGCCTCATAAACTTTTAAATGAGAAGGCAAAAAATATGTCTGATACAAAAAAATTGGACGCTGTCACAGTAAAGCTCAATCGTCTCAAAGCACAAAAAGCACGTCTAGAACATCTAACAGAGAATAAAACAAAGCAAGAACGGATGTCACGCACACGTACTCTTATTCAAATGGGGGGCATGTTGTCTATGGTCAATATTCCGCGCTGGCTTGATATTGAATTAGGGGATGACTTACAAACCGATATGAATAAGCAAGATCAGTCGATGATGCTTTTAGGATTACTTGCGACAGTTGCCGAACAGCTCCCGTCAACTTTTTCGGAGGAGAGAAAAATAGAGCTAAAGCTTAAGGGAATTCGTTATATGAAACAACATCAACAAACGTAATTATTCACACATAAGTGGCAGGAACGAATAACGTGTATGCGCTTAAGAGTGAAAGGGATCATTCCTTACTTTCAGATTTCCTTGCGTGCGATTAAGTTTGAAAGGCATGTAAGTAGATATTATTTGATTCTTTTGCTGAAAGGTCTAGTTGAAAGTTGTATAGAGAAGACCACGGGTCGCTAGCCCGTGGGATGGATGCTAAAATTTATACTGCTCAGACGGATTTTCTTTGAACAGTGTATAGAGTTCATACATGTTTAGGCCTTTTGCTGAAAAATGTCTGTCTTTTTCGATTGTAAGACGAAAGGGGAGTTTCAACACATTGAGTTCATCGAGGGAAACATAACCAATTTCGATTTCGTGCAGACAACAAATGCCAAAGGCAATGTTTTCGGGGGAAAGAGTGCTTATATACCACGTGCCTATACCCGATGGATTAAATAATTTAACAACAGGTTCAAACGCGGTTGTGTCTTCTCCATAGGTATATGCAAGTTCACGTTTGTTATAATTAGTGCGCAGAGTTGTGAGTTCTTTTTGAGTAAAACGCGCAATAAGTCTATTTTGTGTTTTGAGTACCTGCTTTTTAGCTTGGCGCTCAAGACGCGCCATAGATTTATTGTAGCTGCTTGCTAAATCTTCCAAAGTTAGATTGATGTCATGATTTTTTTTAAGTCGATCGCATACTTGTACGAATTTGTCTTTTTCTTCTTGTGTAAAATCGTTGGTATCTATTTTGTTTAGCGCCATAATAATTTTCCTTTTTAAATTGGGTTAGGGGTTCTGACATGCTAAAAGCGCGTCAACCCCTGCCCATCTGGCGAAGAGCGGGGGTAGCAAGTGCAAGACCGAAAAAAGGGAGGGGGTTCACCCCATAAGCGCTAACCTAAGAGTTGGCTAGGTGGAGT
>CAIOTO010000085.1 GCA_903861255.1 uncultured Alphaproteobacteria bacterium
ATTATCAGTATTTCTTCACTTTCCGCTGCAACAAATGACAGTGAAGTAAAAACTGTCGATCCTAAAAAAGTTAGTTCTACTGAAGCAATATATGAACGTAACAATAGACGAGATAGAGCAAGAGCGTGGATGCGTCGCGCCGATGTTGCTGCTGCCGAAGAGAAATTAAAACAAGCAGGCACAGAACTAAACGATTTTATTAAAGATTTAGAAAAATATTACACAAGAATACTTAATGAAGAAATAAATAATACAAAAGAATCCATCATGGCTGCAGAATTCAATTATGAAGATCCCATGGATTCCGGAAGAACAAAAAAACAATGGGCTGAGGCTATAAAATGGTCTAAAATACACTATAATGAACTTATTGAAATAGAACAAAATTCGCAAGAGCATTTTAAAAAGCTCGAAAAAATAGCTAATAATTTTTCAAGTATTTGGATCAAATACTATATGGCAAAATCTTTGCTTGACAACTTAGCGGGTGATTTTCCACCCGAAGAATACTTAAGCTCACTTAAAACTGAGATAACTGATGCATACTATTATACAAAGCATGAAGTTTTAGAAACAGGGAAAAAAAACATAACAATGCAAATAAATACTATTATTGACCTTATGCCAGAAAGAATAAAGACGGAATTATTTAGACTATATACATTTAAATTACAGTATGTAATTCTACCGGAAACCAGCAAAGCAAAGACGGCAGCACTAGCTACATTACCTGAATAAAGCTCACGCTATAAGTTTTACCCGTTGATCAATTTCACCAAACAGGCTAAGACCTGAATCATCACAAAGGCGTTCAGCATAAATACGAATGTGATCACCATCTTTCATAAAAGGTGTTTGTGCAGCGCTGCCTTCTATTTTTTCAAGCATGCGCTTTTCAACCAAGCACGCAACACCATGTCCACCTTCATCAGTAGAGTTATTTGAAACCGTACCTCCGCCAATAAGAGTACCTGCACCAAGCGCACGTGTTTTAGCCGCATGCGCAATCAATTGTGGAAAATTAAATGCCGCACCAATTCCTGCGTTCAAACGTCCAACGGACACGCCATTAAGTTCAGCGCACAGCATTACGTGCAACATACCATCATGCCATGCACTACCCAATTCATCAGGCGTAATTGCAAATGGTGAAAATGCCCGCTGTCCTTTTCCATTAATAAAACCAAACCCCTTTGCAAGCTCTGCAGGCACCAAGTTTCGATACGACACATCATTCATCAACATGATCAATTGGATATGCGATGCTGACTCTGCCGGAGTAACCCCCATAGGAACATCATCTGTTATAACAACAACTTCAGCCTCAAAATCAATTCCCCATTCTTCATCTAAAACACAGATAGGATCGTGTGGAGCAATTGCCGTATCGCATCCACCCTGATACATCAATGGGTCTTGGAAAAACGTTTCTGGCATCGCTTGTCCACGTGATTTTCGCGCTAATTCCACATGCTTTGTATAAACACTACCATCTAAAAATTGATATGCACGCGGCAAAGGTGAGTGACATTTATGAATATCAAACGGTACGCCAAAACTCGTGGAATCGTTCAATTGATCAAAAATAGCATAGAGCCCAGCCTTCGCCTTATCCCAATGATCCAGAGCGGACTGCATGGTTGAGTATGTTGGGCAGCTCGCCATGCGTGTGTGATCTCGCGATACAACAACAAGGTGGCCATCGCGTGTTGCGTTTTTTAATGTTGCTAATTTCATGGGCGTTGTATTCCTTTCCAAGAATGCACATAAGTAATATCTTCTGCCTCCGCACATATTGATTCTGACACATAAAGTGCATTTCGTGTATCAATCATGAGTGCCACTTCATCCGTTGCGGCGCGTGTATGATTCACGCCGACGGCAAACGCCCCCGGATGAGGACCATGCGTAATGCCCGCTGGATGCAGAGTTGCCATGCCTGGTTTAATATTATCCCGACTAAAAAACTGCCCCTGGTGGTAAAAAATAAATTCATCATAGTCATCATTGTTATGATAAAAAGGTACTTTTAATGCGCCTGGATCAGATTCAATCGGCCGCGGACAAAATGTTGTCACGACAATATTTCGCGCTTCAAACACCGTATGTACTGACGGCGGGATATGATAACGATCGCTCATCACAGGGCGTAAATCACGCCAATTCAACTTTACGGGCATCAATGTTCCATGCCATCCAATCGCATCAAGCGGATTAAATGCATAACTAATCACCGACACATCACCGCGACGCTTAACGTAAACATCCCAATGCGCCTGATTATCGTATTGATCTTTAAACGATTGGTTAATCGTTGGCCGTTCAAGCACGGCTGGGTCAAAAATTGCATGCCCCCCCTAAAATCCCCCTGTCTGGCAATTCAAAATGACTATCAATAGCTTCGATCATGAGTATTTTCATAGGTGTCGTTATCGAAATTCGCCATTGCGTTCCACGCGGGATCACAACATAATCCCCATCACGCATTGCCATGTGACCATAATCACAGAACAATTCCCCTGCCCCTTCGTGCACAAAAAACAGCAAATCTCCATCCGCATCGCGTGCAAGGCTTTTCATCGAATCAGTCACATGCCAAAAACGTATATCGACATCTTGATTGGCCAGAAATAAAGGCACAACCCAAGGGGAAACAAGTTCTGATGCAATTAATGGCGCAAGTTCATTTGAACGATGATCGAGTTTCAAGGCATCAAATGCGCGTGGACGAAGCGCACCTGCAATATCAATCCAAGCCGTTGGGGCATGGGTGTGATGCATATGTGTGGCCAACCCCGAAAACCCTGACTGGCCCAATTCGCGTTCATACGTTGGTTTGCCATCGGGTGCTAGTGGAAAATCAGCATGCGCCTGTTTTGAGAAAACACCCTCATTTTGTGGCGGAGTCAACGGAACAGACATAAGATGACTATTTTCTAATAAAAATAATTTTCCTAATAATTATATCAAATTAATTGCAAGTGACAAGGAATTTAATCTTGCGAAGCGCGAGTTGTTTGAAGTCATTTTTAATATAATTTTAATCATTACAGAGGATACTTTTTTATGTAAAATGTGCTTATGTGACAATCTTTTAGGATTTGTATTCCCATGAAAATGAAGCTTTATATAAAATTCATATTGCTATTATTTTTAACGATACCTCACTGTTTTTCAAATGTTGTCGAAATTATCGGCGCCGAAAGCACACTACGATGCGGCGTATTTAAGATGCAACCAAATCCGAAAAACCAAGTTTTAATCGGTACAGCACACAAAGATAAAGACATCGTTCTTGGCGAACACACAGCAACAATCAATACAATACTGAACGATCAAAATGTCTCCAGACGACCTGCCAGACCTGACGAAAAAAAGACGATTCTTCAAGCAGTCATGGGAACCATCATTATTCATGGCGATAATTTAGCCTATCAACTTATTGATCATAAACTTTCAAGCACAGATGAATTTTATTAACACTTTGCAATCCTTCAGTTCACGCAACTATTTACAAAAACATGCCTTAGTGAAATGAGCTCTAAGAACAGTTTAGACACCATCAGCGCCACTTTGTATCAAGACTTGTACGACTATAGTGGACTAAGCCACATTCTAATGATCAACTGGTTCAAAGAAATGTACACGGCACATACAGGAATTGCGTTAAAGATGACGCAAAACAGCGACAAGAAATCTTCTTTTAACCCCAGCACCGCAACTCCTCACTTGTTGAAAAGAACTAAAGAAAGGCAAGATCAAGAATCAGAAGAATGGAAAAAAAAGAACAAACAAAAGGAAGAACTCCAAGAAAAACCAACAACTGCTCTTTCCTCCAAAAGTAATTGGTTTAAATTTTGGAAACTTAAAAATGGCATCACCATTTATCATTATTCTGGATATATAGAATTAACAGATAGTCCTTTCATTGATATGTGGGATATAGATATTGAAATGGATCGTTACAATGCAAGAGGAATAGAACTCACCATACATGTTTCAACAGACATGGCAGAAGAAGAATTTATAACGGCACTACATAATGATGGAAATCTAGACTAAGCCCTCTAAGCATACCCACTTGCAAATTGTTCATTCAAAATACGCTCTTCAAGATTGCGATCTGAGTCAAACAACAAATGAAATTCTACGGATCTATCCTCTTCAATCAACACACGTGTAATATTTTGAACCGTTACATAATCAGCTGTTGCTTCAACAGAGCGGTTTGACGCCTCTAAAATCTCTATATCAATACGGGCCGTATTTGGAATAATAGCCCCATTCCAATGCCTCGGTCTAAATGGGTTAAGCGGAGTCAGCGCCAACAAAGGAATGCCAAGCGGAATGATCGGTCCACGTGCTGAAAAGTTATACGCAGTACTACCCGCAGCTGTTGATATGATTAACCCATCACCTGCTAAATTCTTAAGACGTACTTTATCGTTAATCGCAATTGATAATTTACATACCTGATGTGTTTGGCGTTGCAGTGTAATTTCATTGATTGCATGCAAAACTGTTTTTTTGCCATCAATTTGTTCTGCTTCGATTTTAAGTGGATGCAGCTTGGTTACGCTTGCGTTTTCAATACGATGAGGCAAACTTTCAATGTCGTCTAAGGAAATTTCATTCATCAAAAAACCGACAGTACCACAATGCACACCATAAAGAGGTATACGCATATCATTTGTTCGGTGCAATGCATTTAACATATATCCGTCGCCACCTAAGACAACAATCACATCAGCTTGCTCTATTGGAAATAACTCGAAGCATTCCGCTATCCGAGTATAATACGCATGGGCCTTTTTCGTCTTAGCTGTATCAACATGAATTTTTACCATTAAGCCATCCCTTCAAAACCTGCTTTAACTTGCGCAGCAATAGCGCGTAAGCATAGCTGATACACATCTGCACTTTTAGGTAACTGGTCAGAAACATAATCAAGCGGTGCCAGACGTATTGAGTAAGCCGCTGCTAAATTAGTTAATAATGACGATGCCTTTCCGTCAGTCACCCCTTCATAAAAAAAGACTTTTATCAAACCCTCATTCAAATTAACAGCAAGCTCACCCTTAAGTTTTTCTAAGTGCTTTGTTGATGGCGCCATACCATGTTCATCACTTAAAACACCTTTAATCATAAAACCAAATTGCTTTTCAAAGTATTGCAACGAGTCATGATCAATCAACGCTATTTTTCCCTGAGCCGAAGTCAGTTGCAAGCCAAGTTCTACTTTAAGTGCAGTAAGATCACTTTCAAGTGTTGCCAGATTCGCTGCGATGACATCCTTATGATGTGGCCATTTTTGAATAAGCACAGCTGCAATTGCACGCGCACATATTTTTGCATTCTCAATATCAAGCCAAAAATGCCCGTCAATAGAGGAATGTTCATGATGATGACCATCATGCTTGTGGTTATGCTCATGAGCATGATCGCAGCAATGTTGACACCCTTGCCCCGGAAAAAGCCCCCCAGTACGCTGTGGGTATAACGTAATCCCTTTGATTTGTTCAAGCCCAAGTAATTGATCGCCCTTAATTGCCTTCATCAATGGCTTTGCCATCATCATTTCATAAGATTCACCAACCCATATGACTAAATCAGCGGCACTCAACGTCTTAATATCGCTCGGCACTAAGCTTAATGTGTGTGTTGAACCACGGCCTTCGCAGAGCAACGTTGGTGTCGCAATTCCATTTGTTAATGCCGCTACCAAACCATAAATAGGCTTGATCGTAACAACAATAGCGGGTTCCCTAGAGGGAGGAGCGCTCGGTGACTGGTTAGCAAACACAATAGATGCTGACAATATGATGCACGCTAGACACGTAACAAGTATCTCATTTTTAAAGAACGATTGAATGCGGTCACTTAGGGATAAAAACATTATTTACTTTTTCTCATTCATTATTGTTCCCATATCATATCGATTTTATATCAACGGGGAAACAAACAAATTCGTTTATTATGTACCCATTGACCAGAAAATTTTGTAAGCTCAAAAAAACATTACAACTAAGCTAATCAATGTCGATAGACCCACTCACGCCACAGCGCATTATCTTTATGGGAACACCTGCTTTTTCAGTTGAATCCTTGCGTGTCCTTATTGATTCTCCTCATGAAGTCATTGCCGTTTACACGCGTCCACCAACACCTCGCGATCGTGGTCATCAGATACAAAAATCACCCGTTCACATGTGCGCTGAAGAACATAATATTCCAGTCTACACACCTAAAAGCCTGCGCAATGAAGATGAGCAAGCATTTTTCAAATCACTTAATGCAGATTTGGCTGTGGTTGTGGCTTATGGGCTCATTTTGCCTTCCCCCATACTAGATGCACCACGTGTTGGTTGCGTGAATCTGCATGCATCGTTGTTGCCACGCTGGCGTGGCGCTGCCCCCATTCAACGCGCTATTATGGCAGAGGATCCACAGACAGGTATCACGCTCATGCAAATGGATATCGGGCTTGATACAGGGGCGATGATTGCAAAGACTGTTGTTCCAATCACATCAGAAACAACAACACCAATTTTGCACGATCAGCTTGCAACCTCTGGTGCAGCATTGTTATGTGATTCTCTTGAGGCTTTATTGTCGCAATCAATCCCAGCAACCCCTCAGCCTACCGAAGGTGTTACTTATGCTGCAAAGCTCGAAAAGGCCGAAGGGCTGCTTGATTGGAATGAAACCGCAACGGCCTTGCATGCTCGCGTTCGTGGGCTTACCCCCTGGCCTGGCACATGGTTTCTAATTGATGATATTATTGTGAAAGTGATTACTGCAGAGGTTATTGCTCACCATCCCATTGAGGAAGATCACTTGGAACCTGGAACGTTTTTTTCAACACAAGATCATGCCCTATGTGTTGCATGCGAAAAAGGAAGCCTGGCACTTAAAAAGGTGCAACGATCTGGTGGAAAACCCATGGACGCAAACGCCTTTTTGCAAGGGTTCCCTGCTTTGCTTGAGTTAATACAAAACACAAAGCAACGACGTTCAGCACTTGATGTAAATGCATAAATAGCTTATAAATGACTTACAATCTAAATATTAATTTTGAGGCACCATTATGGGATTCAGTTTAACACATCTTATTATATTGCTTGTCATTGTATTGGTTGTTTTTGGTGCAGGCCGTGTACCAAGTGTAATGCGCGACGTTGCCAAAGGCATAAAAGCGTTTAGAGATGGCCTTAAGGATGAAGGGCAGTAAAGAATGATTTACGATAACATGCTCTTAAAATCTTAGTCTTTGAACATTGTTTTGATTTAGAAAACACAGCGTAAATTTTTTCATTGTATTTTCCAACCCCAAATGATAATCTTCCAAATGCAAAGCCCTTGTGGCGGAATTGGTAGACGCGGTAGACTCAAAATCTATTATCTTCTGATGTGGGAGTTCGAGTCTCCCCGAGGGCACCATGCATCTCAGCTTTGCTAAAAGCAACTTTTATATTCTTGGCACACATGCAACGACTTAAAATTCTTCATGTCATTACTGGACTTAAGCGGTCGGGTGCGGAGAATGTTTTACTTCGTCTTACAAAGAACCTCGACTGTTTTTCACACATTGTTGTTAGCCTAACAGAGCAGACCCCCGATGATTTAACAGATGAGTTTAAACGTGCCGGCATTGTCGTTGTGCACCTTAATATGAAGTCTAATCCCTTTCTCAGCTTGATTAATGCAGTACAACTTTTCAAAATCATTCGCAAAAATAACCCTGATATTCTTCAAACATGGATGTATCATGCTGATATAATTGGGGGGATAATTGGCAAGTTGGCGGGTATTAAGACAGTTTTGTGGAACATACGAAATGGCACACTTTTAACCGTAAAAGGTCAGCTAGTTGCACGTTTTGCAGCAAAACTTTCATATTTCATTCCAACAGCCATTATCAGCTGCTCTAAAAATGCGATTAATTACCATATCCATCTGGGATATAAATATGAAGGATTTAAACACATACCAAATGGTATTGATTGCGATGTTTTTCATGTTAATCAGACGATGCGTCAGCGCTTTAGAAAGATCCATGTTCCATCGGGCACTAAGTGCGTCGGCTTTATTGCACGTTGGCACCTACAAAAAGATATTCCTATATTTTTAAAGGCGTGCTCGCTTGTTGCACAGCAACATGAAAATGTACGTTTTGTTATGATTGGACAACGCCTTGATGAAAAGAATCCTGATTTAATGTGGCACATCCAAAACTATCCCGGCCTTTTTGAGAAGATGATACTTTTGGGGGCACGAAATGACATTCCAGCCCTTATGAATGGTCTCGATATCCTTTGCATGACATCCTCTTTTGGTGAAGGATTTCCAAATGTAATCGGCGAAGCAATGGCGTGTGGCATCAATTGTGTTGCAACAGACGTAGGTGACGCAGCTGATATTATCCAAGATATGGGATGCATGGCGCCCATTGGTGATGCACACAAAATAGCAGATGGAATCCTAGAACTGCTAAAAAAACCCAAAGAACCAGAACTATTGCGTCAGCACATTACACACAATTACTCTCTTGAAAAAATGACCGCCGACTATGCGACATTTTACAAGCAATTTGGCCAAGCAAAATGACAAAGCCCATTCCTAAAAAAATTGTATTTTTATGCCGCGCATTATCAATAGGTGGTGCAGAAAAACAATTATTACTCCTTGCTCGGGGTTTGCAAGAAAAAGGCTATAAAATCACTATTTTAACATTCTATCGATCTTCCAGCGACTATCCAGCTAATGACCTAAATGTTATTACGCTTGAAAAAAAATCGCGCTGGGATATATTCTCATTTTTCAAAACATTACATGCAACCATTCACGCTGAAAAGGCCGATGTCATTTATTCCTTTCTATGTGTCCCAAATATCTTGATATGCTTGCTAAAAGCCTTTCGATTGCTACGTCATGAACGCATTGTCATTAGTTTTCGTGGTTCATTTATGAAATGGTCTGATTACGGCTATTTAGAATGGTTAACTGCAAAAGCTGAAGCCTTAGTTGCACGATTCGCCGACATTGTGATTACAAATTCAAATGCGGGGCTGATTGAATTAAAGCGACGTGGATTTAAAACAAGGCAGACGCATGTTGTGCCAAATGGCATCGATACAAACACATTCAGGCCAGATCAAAAGAGCGGGGCTGCATGGCGCGCACAATATGGTATTCCGTTAGAAATACCCTTAGTCAGCATTGTTGCCAGACTTGACCCCATGAAAGATCATCACACATTTTTAACTATGGCCAAGATTATTTACGATCAAAATAAAAGTATCTATTTTGCTGTTGTAGGGCATGGAGAAAATGCTTACTATGAACAACTTAAGGCTTTCCAAAAACAGATTGATTTACCAACCAACCATGTTTTTTGGATTGATTGCGGAAGTGATATCAACTACAACGCATTTAATGTAGTATGTTCAACATCAGCATATGGCGAAGGTTTTTCCAATGTTTTGTGCGAAGCATTAAGTTCGGGCACGCCTTGCTTTGCTACAAACGTCGGGGATTCTGCTCTTATTCTAAATGACGACGATAGAATTGTTAATGTGGGAGACGCTGCCAGCATGGGAGAAAAAGTTTTAAAACAACTCGGCACACCGAACAATAAAGACAATATGATTCGACTTAGAGAAAAAATCAAGGAACGCTACACAATTGAAAAAATGGTTTCAAAAACAGAAAACATTTTGATGGATGAGAATAATAAATGAAACAAAAAATTAAGGTTTTTCTAAAGAAATCAATCATCCTAAATTGTTTGGCATATATCATACATAATCTTCGTATTCATCCTCGTAGATTGAGGGGTGATATTGAATCCACATCTGGCACAACTCACTCAGCAATTAATGTTAATGAATCGGTACAATATATTACTAACGTATTTCAAGACTACAAGCGACTATCTGGATTAGATAAATTCTATGGAAAAATGGCAGAAATTGGGCCTGGAGATAATGTTGGTGTTGCATTGATGTTTCTCAATGATGGTTGTGCATCAGCAGATTTAGCTGATCGATTTTACTCAAAGCGTAACGCTGCAAAGCAAAGTGAAATTTACAAAGAACTATGTGATACACATCCTATAATTAAAAAAATGCTTAAAAAAACTAATTTAGCTGATGATACAACATTTCCCATGATCAAACGTTATTATGGGCGAAAAGCTGCTGGAGAAACTTTTTTTAACGATAATAAGGGCTACGACATAATAGTATCTAGATCTGTG
>CAIOTO010000086.1 GCA_903861255.1 uncultured Alphaproteobacteria bacterium
TAAAAGAAAACCTCAAATGGAAAAATATCACTCCTTAGGTTAGCGCTTATGGTGTTATGCCCTACGCGTTTTGCAAATGCATTGATCAGCGATGATTCTTGATCTGCAAGCGATGGTGTCCAAAGAAGTCCGTCATTTGTCATGCATTTATTCTGATTTTAGGTGTGTGCATTAAGCATGTGAAAACGGTAGTTGCGGGTCAAGTGAAATGTTTGAGAGTGCGTTTATAACTCAATGGTTTTGTCTTTGCTTGAGAGGGAATATCATTGCATCAACAACAATTTTTCAACTACCATTAAATATAATTCAAATTTAAAGGATATTTTATGAGATTAACACTGAGAACGCTGATTTTTGTTTTATGTGTAAGCTTTGGTCAACTATGGGCAGGAGATTATGATGGAGTAGAAGCTGGTACACGCAATGTATCTCATCTCCAAGTCGATGTCCTTCAAGATGCGGGAAGGAATTCATTCCTGACGTATATGAATGAAACCTCAGCCGTTGCACAAGATAGATTGTCAAATTGCTGTACAACTTTCGGAACATATTTGCCTTCTTGTGAATGGCTGAAGAGAGAAGCCAAAATAGCAACACTTGGGTATGGCACAACATTTGGCTTTTTCTTGGGTGGATACTTTATGATTCAGCATGCGCTCGATTTAACTGACCATAATTATTGGCATGAAGTTAATAATTGTAAGAAAACAGTTGGCGGTTCTTCTCGTTGTGAATCAGCATATTATAGTATGGTTTGGGGAAGTATATTTGAATTTATAGCGTTTTCTGGTTTCTGTATTACAACGAGCTATTTGATAAGTCCTGAATGTGGAAGGGGCTGCCTTGCATGCTTTGAATGTATTTTTAGTGCATTTGGTGATAGGAGAGGTCGTTATTAGGATATTGCTTGTTGTTAGAAGAAAGTTTAAATAATTTTCTACCTCACCACTGGTATTTCGTCCCATCTAGTTGTGTAGCGCGGGCTGCGATGGCTTTGCCGCACATGATAACGCGGATTGATGCCGCTTGATGCCCAGAACAGAGTATTTTTTCCATGACGCTGATTAATCATGTCAATGGCTTGATTTAATTTTTTCGTTTGACCGGTTGTTTCTGATGTTTTTTTAGGAAGACTGAATAAACTTTTTTGCTTAAAGGTGCCCTCGGCAATTAAATCCAACGCATGAATGCCTGCTGATTGATAGAGGTGTCCTGATTGAAATGCTTGTCGTAGTGCGTGCAGTGCGCCTTTTATCAGTGTTGCTGTATCGTTTGTTGGTGTGTCAAAGGCAATGATGCCAATGCCGTTATAAGGCGTGCTACCTGAATATAAACTGGTTCTACAAAAAACAGAAAGTGTCGGCGTGACGAGTTTTTGTCTACGCAATTGCTCTCCTAGCCGTGTTGCGTGCGCTGATATTGCCTCTGCTATATCATTAAATTCTTGTAAACGAACACCAAAGCTCCGTGTGACTTGGATGCTTTTTTTATCGACTTCTTCTTTGTTTTCATAACATGAAATGCCTTGTAATTCGCGCACCAAGCGTTCACCGCTAAGCCCCATTACTTTTCGTGCCCACATGGGGTCTTTGATGGAAAGATCATAGGCGGTGTAGATGCCCAGCTTTTTAAGTTTGGGCGTTAATGCGCGACCGATTCCCCATACACTTGATAAATCTGTCGATTGAAGTGCATGTGTGATTTCATCTTGAGTTCTCATCATTACGTGTGTCTTTTGTTGCTTCTTAGCTGTGCGATTGGCGATCTTAGCAAGCGTTTTTGTAGTTGCAATGCCGATTGTTATGGGGATGCCAATATGTTTTAAAACTGTGTCATAGATTGATTGTGAGAACAGAGAGTAGCCACTAACGTGTAAACGCGATATGTCTAAAAATGCTTCGTCGATGGAGTAGATATCAACATCAGGTGTGAAGTTTTGCAAAATATGCATCATGCGATTGCTAAGGTCACCGTATAGCTCAAAGTTACACGACAACGTTTTAATGTCATGGGGTTTAATAAGATGCGAAAAGGTATGTAAGGGGGCGCCCATAGCAATACCAAGTGCTTTTGCTTCATTACTGCGTGCAATGGCGCAACCATCATTGCTAGAAAGAACAATGACGGGTTTGTTATTTAAACTAGGATTAAACACACGCTCGCAACTGACGAAAAAATTGTTGCCATCAATCAGCGCAAACAGGGATTGTGTGTTAATTGCGCAAACTGTGAATGACATTGGTGACGACTCCCCAAAGACTAACGGCCATGTCTCCGGTCAATTCTATATTCGAAAATGCTGGGTTTTCTGCTTGCAATATCGTTCTGCCATTATTATGCACAAGTCGTTTTACAGTTAAGTCGCCATCAACAGCAGCAATGACAATGTCGTTGTTTTTTGCAATAAGTGATCGATCAACAACAAGCAAATCACCGTCATTAATGCCTGCGTTGAGCATAGATTCACCAGAGGTGCGAACAAAGAACGTTGCCGGTGCATTTTGTACGAGGTGTTTATTTAAATCCATGGTAAGACCAAAACTATCATCAGCAGGTGATGGGAATCCAGCGGATACGCTACAGTCATAAAAAGGCATGGCGAGCAGAACTGGAGATAGTTCTGGCAACAAAATGCTAGCAAAGGCATCTGGCTTTAATGATGCTGTTTTATGGGGGTGTGTGGTAAAGGGAAATGTGAGTTGTGGCGACGCTTTATCTGTATGCGGATTTTCTGCAATTTCTTCTAACCATGTAGTTAGTGCCGTTACATAGCTTTCGGGTACGCGAATCGCCTTTGTTGGTTCCTTGAATTTACCAGAGTTTTGTTTGCGTCCAGCGCCTTCGCGTTTTCCGCCAGCTGTTGATTTTTTGTTTGTGTTTTTTTTATCGGCCATGATGTGGATCTTTTTTTGATTCTTGTACATTAACTATGTTTTGTTTTTGTACAAAAATCAAGTGGAAACATCATGCCCTTTTCTTTTGCTTTTCAATTTGTGCATTAATGGCTTCAAGTTCATCAATCATACCTTCAAGCATTGATAATCCTTGTTGCCAGAAATTAGGGTCTGTGGCATTTAGCCCAAATGGCGCCAATAATTCTTTGTGGCGTTTCAAACCGCCGGCACGTAGCAACTCAAGATATTTTTCCTCAAAACCATCAGGATTCTTTTGATAAATCGCATAGAGTGAATTGACTAAGCAATCTGCAAAAGCATAGGAATATACATAAAATGGTGCGTGTACAAAGTGTGGGACATATGCCCAAAAACTCTCAATAGTTTTGTCAATATGCACAGATGGCCCTAATGCTTCTTTTTGGGTATCCATCCAGATCTTATTTAAATCCTCAATTTTAAGTTCACCCTCGCGGCGTTTTTTGTGAACCTCTACTTCGAATAAGTGAAAGGCAATTTGTCTGACGACTGTGTTGATCATGGAATCAATTTTAGACGCCAAGAGAGATTGCTTTTCGTGCAGTGTTTCTGCTTTAGATAAAAGGCTTTGGAACGTCAGCATTTCGCCAAAAATGGAGGCAGTTTCAGCAAGTGTTAGTGGTGCATTGCTTAACAAAGGACCCTGAGGTGCTGATAGAATAAAGTGAATGCCATGACCTAATTCATGTGCTGTCGTCAAAATATCATCAAATTTTCCGTTAAAGTTTACCAAAACATAAGGGTGAAGGCTTGGCGCTACGGGGCTGCAAAATGCACCCGGATTTTTACCTTCTTTTATGCTGGCATCAATCCAATTCTTGTCATAAAAATTGCGTGCAAGTGTTGCCATCTTTGGGCTGAATTTATTATACGCATTAAGAATAATTTTTTGCGATTCATCCCATGTATATTTCTTATTTGTATTTGGGAGTGCTGCGTTCCGGTCCCAATATTCGAATGTTTCTAAGCCCAGCATTTTCTTTTTAAGGGCATAGTAACGGTGTGATGTGCGTGGGAAAGATGCTTTTACTGCCTTTACAAGTGCATCAACAACCTTGCCTTCAACTTGATTGGCAAGATTCATGTTATCAATAGGATTTGTAAATCCACGTGCATTGTCGCCAATTTCTTTATCTTTTATGATCATATTCATGATAAAAGAAAAAAGTTTTTTATTAGATTCGAGGCCTTGTGATAATGATATGGCAGCTTTTTTGCGTATAACTGGATCTGAATCCTCAAACATGTTTCGCACTGCGTTGAGCGATAGTTTTTGTCCATCGACATTAAAGAGCATATCAGTTTCTATTTCGTCATGCAGGCGAGACCAGGCAGCTGATGCTGTGATCGATTGATCATTCATGACTTTTTCAACTTCTTCGCTTCGTTGGTAAGGTTTTATTGCACGCACTTTATCAAAAAACGGTTTATAGTGTTGAAGTGATTTGTTCTTTTCGTAGGCTGTTTGAAGCGCATCATCTGAAATATTATTCAGCTCAAGCGTGAAAAATATAAAATTATTAGAAAGTTCCGTTAATTCTTCTTCTGTTTTTTGATTAATGGCGAGGATGTTCGTGTCTTTAAGTGCTGTTGTGTACCGAAGGAAAGAATATGTGCCAATGCGGGAAAGTTTATCACTAATCTTTTCATACTCTTGAATGGCTTTTAGCAAATCATCTGGTGTCCACGTGTTGCTTTTAAAAACACCCTTGTAACGTTTATTAAACGCTTCTGCATCTTTTTTGATTTGTTGCTTATCTTTTTCCCATGCTGGGTCGTCAAACCCTTTATATAGATCCGAGAGATCCCAGTTTGGCAATTTTCCCGCAGAAGATGCCGTTGCAGGTGCCTGTGAGCACGTATCAGTTCGCTTCATTATGTTAATTGTTGCTGTGATTATGATAAGCAAGCCAACTAAAAGGGCTGCAATTTTTGTTTTAGAGCAAGTCATATCTAATACTGTCATTTGATTCTTGGAAGTTATACTGTGTTGTTTTGATGCGAAAATCAAGTGGGGAATTAATATAATACACAGTGCGTAATCTTTTATATTAGGGAAACTAAGAATCTGGCTAAAAAGAAAACTTGCGCGCTGCGTTAACTACGAAAATCACCTAATATTTTCGTGGCCGATCTGGATAAGAGCCTTTAAAGCCATCATGATGTTCGTGATCAGACATTTTGCTTTTTTCATCAACCAAATGTGTCTTAGGATGACGCAGTTGCTCTTCCAATTCTTCAAGCGCCATGCTTGCACTTTTGTGCGCATCGTGACCTCTGCCTATGCAATGTGTCAAAAACTCATTTCCTACTTGAATTTGAATGTCGGTATGAACATCATTGTGTTGCGTATTGTTCATTATGGTAACAACTGCATCAATATTTTCATTTCTATGCTGTTTTACAGATTTTTCTATTTCTGAAGTTATAAATTTATCAAGACTGCTCGTGATTTCAATTTGTTTACCTATGATTCTTATCGACATACATTATGGCTTTCCATACCTATTTCTCAATTACCCAATAGTAAGCTAATTGCTTAGCAATTTCTTTCTATTAATCATGGAAAAGTGGTTGATTAATGCATGATAATTCAATTAGATCTCTGATATTTTAGACACCTTATGCATTAGCGTTGGCATTCCATCTTCCTCTGTTTTTGAGACCTTCATCATATGTAGCCCAATCACGGAACATTATAGGATTTTTTAGTAAATTTATGACGTACTGAATCTTTATGGGTGTAGGGCATGGATGCTATCGTTTTGAAAATACAGAACCAATCCTACACCAGAATCTAACAAATTTCTATTTGTGCAACAACGCCTATTTTCTTTTTTGTAACAACTCCTGTTTCCTTTTTTGTAACAACTCCTGTTTCCTTTTTTGTAACAACTCCTGTTCTCTTTGGCGAAATAACTCCCGTAACTTGTCTTCTGTGCAATTTACGCGTCGTTCGATGCATGCTGGTGTGCCATCATATGGAAAGTGTGCATTGACAAAATCAGTGATACTTTGCAGTTCTTCATCGTTCACTCTGTTTAATTGCAGTTCACAAATAACATCAATTTTTCCTTGGGGCATTCCCATCATTAAAGACAACATCAAGTCGATACGTTCATTGCTAAACTCTGAATAGCCTTTTAAATTCAACGGCGCCAGGCGTGTTTTATTTCTGCGAATATCTGCAGCATTCCCGCCTGTGCGGATTAATCTAATGAGTTTATCTATTTTATTTCTGTCTGATTCACCGTTTAATTCCTCCCTGATAAGATCAAAAAAATCTGTGTTTTTTTGTTTGTTCGTTAATGTTGTTAAAATTCCAAGAATTTTACAGAAATTATCACCATCAAGGGCTACGTTTATAGTAGCAGTTAAATCTCCAACAAGGTTAAAAAAATCTTCATTGCGGAGATCTCCTTGGATTTTAGAAATCAGAGAGATGAAGCTTATTTGATTCGAACTGCTCATCCTACGATAATTAAATTGCACAAATATTCTTTGTGCATCTGCAAGTTCTACATCTGAAAAATGACTGATTTCAGCGATTGCTGTGAATGCTTCGTGTGTATGTAAAGAACGTGTGAGTTCGCGCAAAACGTCTTTATTTCTTGAAATCATATCCCATTGCGGTTTTGAAAGGCTTGCAAACTTTAAAATAGCTGCATATATTTCAGCATCATCTTTAATAAATGACCTTAAAAACGCATCAAATTCAGCGACTGATTCATTGTCGAGGCCGCGTAACTCAGCTTCAGCATATCTCTTAAAATTGGGTTCGTAAATATTTCTTAATAAACGTGACTTAATGCGCGCACCGTCTTCATCAGTTATGAGTGGTGTGGGGATGGAAGCTGCGGCTACTTGTGGTGTTGCTGCGCTGTCGGATAATCGCGTTTCCATTGCAAAGGTTGCATGCGTACATGCTATTAAAAGTACGCAGTGTGCAAGTTTTTGCACAAATAATTTGAAAGAATCACAGGGTTCTGTTTAGATAAAGTCGTCTAAAACTTTAACAATCTAACGAGCCCTATGACCCTAGAAGATCTTATCATTAATACCTACTGCTTTATCGATGATTATTTGAAAGAATCCAATCTCATACACCTCAGACAACGTGGTGAACTTCCGGCACTCTCTGATGCTGAAGTGATCACCATGGAAATTGTGGGCGAGTATTTGGGGCATGGTTTTGATAAAACAA
>CAIOTO010000087.1 GCA_903861255.1 uncultured Alphaproteobacteria bacterium
CAACTGGATTGGTGAATAATTATCAAGAGTCTTATGGCCTATTCGCATGCACTGGTATTTTATTTAATCATGAGTCGCCCTTAAGGCCAGAGAGATTCGTTACCCAAAAAGTGATTTATGCTGCAGCAAACATTAAAAATAATCTTGAGGTGAAGTTGCATTTAGGGAATATTGAGATTAGTCGAGATTGGGGATGGGCACCAGATTATGTTGAGGCGATGTGGTTAATGCTCCAACAAGAAACCCCACAAAATTTCGTTATTGCGACAGGTAAAACAACATCTTTAAAGTATTTTATTGAAAAATCATTCGCCTTCTTTCATCTAGATTGGCAAGAACATGTCATATTAGAAGAGTCTCTTAAGCGACCGTCTGATATTCAGTATGGCGCTTCTGACCCCTCTAAAGCAACTAAAGTGCTAGGGTGGACAGCAAAGCATGATGTGGATGATGTTATTTGTTTGATGTGCGAAGCGGCATCAACGCCAAAATCGTAAAAATCACAGTAACGATTAACATCAAGAGCGTGCTTGACGAAGTATCTCCAGCATAAATACTCTCAGAGGTTCAAGGGACGGTTTGTTCAATAGAAGGCTATGTTGAGATATTTCTTTGAATGCATCAGGAGAATTCAAGAGCACTTTAAAAGAAGAAAAGTTCTCATGAACCAACGGCATTAAATTAATCATTGCTTTGGGGTTGAAATCACAGATCACATTTGTATCAACCCAGGTAAGAGGTATACAGCCGGCATAAAAAGCCTCTGGTATTTTTTCAGTGACGTAGCCTGGATACAGAGAGTTCTCTGGGCAAAGATTAAATGCGTACTCTTGTAGAAGTTCATATTTTGTAAAAGAGCTTTGATGATGACTGCGGATACTTTGATCAAAATAAGGCCCAAAACCTTCAATTGGCATTAATGAATTTAAGTGTTGATACAGCAATTTTCTGGGTTCATTGAGGTGAGAAGTAATAAACGCAATTTTTTGGGATCTTCCTTTAAAGTTCATCCCCAAGGGCTGCATCAGCCTATCTAAAATCATGAGTCTGCCATAACGAGGATTTTTATTTGTGGTAATTCCTTCATGCGCCCAGTCGATCATTTCCATCCAATAGGGAAGTCTCAAATGGTTATTATTGGAAACACCTAAATCAAGTGAAATTGAAAAATCCGCCTCAATTGCATTGTGTCGCACATTCTCTTGCGTATGGAAAAGGGTCAAGGGACTATTTTTACGTTTGATCGGCATCACATCTTTTACCATTGATGCGAATGGCCTTAGCGGTTTAGGTATAAAACGCATCGGTTTTGACTGATGGTGAAATGGCCCCACTATGGTTAAATCTGCAACCGCATATGGACCCCATTGAATTTTATAACCGAGCTGTTGGATGACCAAAGGAACAAGACCTGATGCATAATCATTCGGTACGCCATCAAGAGAAATATTGATGACTTTCATTTATTGTGAAATATTAAGGCATCATTTTTAAGTCTTAAGTGACAGAGATAAGATGACGATAAGGCGATAAA
>CAIOTO010000088.1 GCA_903861255.1 uncultured Alphaproteobacteria bacterium
AAAAAAGAAACTTTAAATATAAAATCTAAGAATGACACTACTTTTTCTGGAACATTAGATAATAATTTAAATAGCATAGTAAAAAATGGATCTGGCACAGTAACTTTAGCTGCAGAAACTGGTTACACAGGTGAATTTGTTGTATCTGAAGGCACACTTTCATTAACAAAAACAAGCGCATTACGTGGAATCATCAATCTTTCGGAAAAAGCTATACTTTCTATTAATGTTACAGGTGAATCAACTTTTTCAAATCCTATTAATTTTAGTTCCACTACAATGAGCGATACACCAGCAACAATTAAAGTAAACAAGCCCACTACTTTTTCTGGCCCAATAACATGTAATGCACCTTCTGACAAAGCTGGCAGATTAATCATTAGCGGGGGACACCCTGTAACACTCACTGGTAAGCATATGGGAAATTTTGCTATTATTCTTTCAGGAGAAGGAACAAGTGTAATCATAAAGGACGAGGCAAATACAAATACCGAAATAGTTACAGGCTCAACATGGTTTCTTTTAAACAAAGAAAAATCGTAAAGCACAACAAACAAGCATCTGTACAAACTTAATCAAATCACCTACTCTTATTTTCAAGCGAACCAAGATAATATCCTTTATGATCAAACGAATTGGCGTCCTTACAAGTGGCGGCGACTGTGCTGGCCTAAATGCAACAGTACGTGCTATTACGCATCATGCATGTCAAACATATGGTTGGGAAGTCATAGGTATTCGAAACGGTACATCTGGCCTCGTGACACGTCCTCTTGAGTTTCAACAACTCGTACCATCAATGTGTGATAGTGCGACGCTTCGAAGCGGCGGCACCATGCTTGGCAGTACAAATAAAGCTGATCCATTTGATTTTCCAAATGGTGATGGCACACGCTCAGACCGATCTGCAGACCTTATCGCTGGATACCATGAACTTGGCCTGGATGCGCTCATTGGCATTGGCGGCGATGGTAGCATGAAGATTCTCCGTGATCTTGCTCAACAAGGAAACCTAAACCTTGTCACCATACCAAAGACTATTGATAACGACCTTGGGCACACAGAAATTGCTGTAGGCTATAGCACTGCGCTTGATGTGGCAACAGAAGCACTTGATCGCTTGCAACCAACAGCCGCAAGCCATCAGCGCGTAATGGTTCTTGAGGTCATGGGACGTGACGCTGGCCATATCGCCCTTGGTGCTGGCATTTCTGGCGGTGCGGACGTTATTATTATCCCTGAGATTTCATATACACTTACTAACATTTGTAAAAAAATACAAAATCTAGCAAGTGTTGGTCGTAACTTTGCAATCATCATTGTTGCGGAAGCCGCACGAAAAGAAAACGGTGAATCAGCTACGATCGTATCGGAACCTGGTGGCCGCCCACGTTACGGCGGTATTGGCCAATATCTTGGTGAAAAAATAGAAAAAATGACTGGTGCTGAAACACGTGTAACCGTGCTAGGCCATGTTCAACGCGGTGCACGCCCAAATGCACTTGATCGGCTTGTAGCGTCATCTTTTGGTGTATCTGCTGTTGATCTAATTGCGCAAGGAAAATTTGATCGCATGGTGGCTTGGCAGCACCGTCAAGTCGTTGATATTCCCATACAAGACGCCATTGATCATTACCAAGCAGTTTCAATGGATGACGTGTTGATTAAAACAGCAAAAAGCCTTGGAATCTATATTGGTGATGCTTAAAGAAATAGAAAGTCACTAATAATTTAAATATTCTACCGTCATTTTGATCCTGAAAGGCGTCACCATCCAGGGCTGCTAAATACATAGATCACTACTCTGCCTTTGGCAGCTCGTGATGACCACGGCGTGCTGGCTAAACCGTTACGATTGCATGCACTGTGCCATCTGCTGTCGTTAGCAACAATGCACCATCATTAGAAATCCCTGTAAAGACACCTGTTTTATCACCCAAAGTCATTTCTGAATTTAGACCACGCGCACACGACAAGCATTCCGTACGAATGCTATCAAACCCTTCAGCAATCCATTGACGATAGACTTGCCAAAAGCTTTTAAGCACTGCATGAAACACATCTGCAACATCAAGTTCTTTACCCAAAAGCGCAGTCAACGACGTCGTTTCTTGACCAACACCTTCAAGGGCATGATTGACATTGACACCAATTCCAACAACCACAGCATCATCCACACATTCAACCAAAATACCAAATAGTTTTTGACCATTAGCCATCCCATCATTTGGCCATTTTAATTGAACGCCTGTCACACCAAGTGTTTCCAATCCTTTAAGAACACCGAGCCCTGTCATAAAGGCTATTTGCGCATACGCCTTTACTGGCGGAGGGTTATCATGAACCGATGGCGTCAACAAGATCGATGTATATAAATTACCTACAGGTGATGCCCATACGCGGCCATGACGCCCTTTACCAGCCGTTTGCATATCAGCTAAAATAACAGCACCTTCACCCGCGCCTTCATTAAGATAATGCATACAAAGGTCATTTGTACTGACAACGGATTCAAAATGATGGATAGCTAATTTCATGTGATGCTCAGATTAAAATTGTTTATTTACAATACCCAAAAAGCAGAAAAACAATCAAGGTAATTACATTCTGATCAGCGTTTCATTAGTGACTTGATAAAAGCAGTGCAAACCAATAGCCTTTAAAAAATCTTCATCATGTGAAATCACAATCATCGCGCCAGGGTAAGCAACCAATACATCAATCACATGCGCACGTGCCTCTAAGTCAAGATTGTTTGTGATCTCATCCAAAATGAGTAGCTTTGGCGTCTTAGCACCAATTTGTGCAAGCGATAGCCTTGCCCTCTCTCCACCCGAAAGATTTGCTACAAGGGAATTCACTTCTTCATTCTTACGAAATAGAAAATCATTTAAATGTTTTCGAATTTCTGTATGCGCCCAAGCCGGCACTAAGTTTTGAATCGTTTCAAAGACTGTTTGTGTTAGATCGAGCGTATCATAACTTTGATCAAGATACCCAATATCACCCAATTTTGGTGTCAACCAAGTGCCCGATTTTATAACCGTAGAATCACCCAAAATCCCTTTTATGAATGTTGATTTTCCTGAGCTGTTATCGCCTGTAATGGCAACGCGATCACCACTTAAAATCGATAGATGTATATCTGAGACGATTGGTTGGTCAACAAAATACCCGATACGTCCATCGCTTATAGCAACAAGCGTCCGCAGACCTATATCAGCAGCAGAAAGAGAGAATGTTGGCTTGATTATTTCTGGCAAACGCAAATCCCCCAATTTATCAAGAAGATCCATACGTTCACCTCGTATTGCACTTTTCTTAGCACCAGATGTTTCTTCCGCCCTACGTGCTTTTGCACCTGAAACCACAGTTGGCCATTTCCTTTGCTTTATGCTTTTTTCACCTCGCGCAGCACTACCTTTGGCACGCGCTTGTTCTTTCATTAGTGATTGATGCATGTCCTTTTTTTGTTTATTAAGATGACCTAATTCTTGCTCGACAGCACTATGCTTAATTCCCCGTTCACGCATATAATCACCATAATTACCGCTAAATACATGAACTTTACCCTGATCAATATGCCAGAGTGTATCAATACATGTGCGCAATAATTCTACATCATGTGTCACAACAATTAAGGTGCCTTGGTAGCCAAGCAATAATCGCAAGAGTGATTTTCGATTGTGACGGTCAAGATGATTAGTGGGCTCATCCAGCAGCAAGACATCTGGGTTTTGCGCAAGTGCCTCCGTCAATACAGCATTAAAACGCTGCCCGCCGCTTAAGGAATCAAAGCCATCAAGCAATTGCCGTACATAACCTATGCGGGTACCGCCATGCATTTTGATTACACCATCCGTTGGCGGCACCTCACCATGAATCATCTTCAACAATGTTGATTTTCCACACCCATTGATACCAATAATACCAACGCGACTACCAAGGGGAACCTGTGCAGAAAACGATTCAAAACAAACTTTATGGGGAAAAGATAGACATAAATCTATCACTGCAATATGTGTCATAAACAAACTCTCAACTAAGCAATAGGGAACTTAAAAACGATGGCATGGCCAAACTGGCTCGCCTTATTTTTGCCCCAAAAGGGCTGTTGAGAGATTATTTTCAAGACACAAAACTCGCTAAAGAGATGTTTATTATATAATCATGATATGCAGAAATTTCAAGATACGTCCACTTTTTTTAAACAAAAACTATATCTCATTGACCTGTTGTGAGCTGCACGCTATACCAATAAATAGTGACTTAACACAGTAAACCAATGAAACTCATCACACTCAACATCTGGGGCGGACACGTTCACGAACAACTTCGTGCTTTTATCAAACAACACGCAGACACGGATATTTTTTGCTTTCAAGAAATTTATAAAATGGCAGCGCACAAAATATCAACGGATGATCGCTGGGTCAATTTAGATTCATTTTCAGAATTTGAAGACTTGCTACCGAACCACACTGGTTTTTTCAGACCGGTTGTGAATAACGCGTACGGAATAGCACTATTCATCAAAAATGAATTTACCTTCTTGGGAGAAGGTGAGATTTGCATCCATAACGCACCAGACTATTCAGGCATGGGGCCAGCGCATTCACGCAATTTGCAATGGATTCGCGTTCAATCGAACAGCAAAACCTACACCATCATGAATGTACATGGCCTTTGGAATGGCCTTGGAAAAGCAGATTCGCCTGATCGCATTGATCAATCGGTTAACATTCGGAATTTTATGGATGCACAAGATACGCCCATTATTTTGTGCGGCGATTTTAACGCGCGGCCCGATACAAAAAGCATTGCCTTACTTGCGCACGAAATGAACAACCTGATTCAAACGCATAATATTACCTCGACGCGCACGACCTTGTATCCCAAAGAAGAACAATTTGCCGATTATGTGTTTACGTCGCCTGATATCAAGGTGCATACTTTTGAGGTGCTGCACGATGTTGTGTCCGATCATGCGCCATTAATGCTTGATTTTGATTAAGTAATTTCACAATGATAAGGTTTTGTAAAAAATGAGTTTAATCATCTTTTTAAATGGATGTGGTTCAGCAGGAAAAACATCAATAGCACACAGCCTGCAACACTTAAGCCCAAATCCTTTATTACATTTCAGCATGGACATGTTTATTAACATGTTGCCACCCCAATACATTGCTTTTGGTGAAAAAGCGCATGAAGGATATTTCTCCTTTGTTTCCACTCAAAATGAAAATGGCCCCATTATAAATGTTGAAAGCGGAGCTCTCGGCGATCGTGTTTTTGGCATGGCTCCTACAATTGCAAAGACACTTGCAGACCAAGGAAACGACATTATCATTGATGAAGTTTTGTTTGGCGACTCTGTTTTAAAAACGTACGTAGATCAACTTAAAGAACACACCGTTTATTTTGTCGGCGTTTTTTGCGATCTAAAACAAATGCAAGAACGAGAAATTCTAAGACGTGATCGTGCAATTGGCTTAGCAAATGGGCAAATTAATCGTGTTCATGATGGCATCCGAGAATATGATTTCAACGTTGACACGACTCACACATCTTCATTTGAACTAGCACGTAATATCTTGAAATTTACAGATAACAAAAGGGATCCACAAGGATTTAAAAAAATGGGATCCAAGCTTACATGACACCCACTTCACGCACCCTGCCCTCTGGCCGTCTGGTACACTCGCTACCATCACCAAATTTTAATGATCGACCTGAAGGTGTATCCATTAACTGTATTGTCATGCACTACACAGATTTTCTAACGGCGGAAGAATCACTTGCCTGTTTAACGGTTCCTTCCTCAAACGTCAGTGCGCACTACCTTATTGACGATGATGGGACCGTCTACCAACTGGTAATGGATGAAAAACGTGCATGGCATGCCGGCGTCAGTCATTGGAATGGGTGTGACAACGTAAACCATAACTCCATTGGCATTGAACTACAAAATGGAGGCATGACCTATAAAGAACAATTTGGGGAATGGCCGCCCTATCCTGCTGTACAGATGCAAGCATTAGCTGAATTGGCATATGACTTACAGGTGAGGCATTCAATCCCAACCGAACATATCGTTGGTCATAATGATATTGCACCGACTCGTAAAATTGATCCAGGGCCACATTTTAAATGGGATGATTTAAGGAAAAGGCTAGAGCAGATGCAAACTACTACTTAGCAGTCATGATGCCGAATACCTACTTAAAAGAATAATAGCTAAACAAATCTTAAATCGTAAGTGCCGGGAGTGCTCACTAAACTAAGATTCTCATTATTCCTTTTCTTCGCTTACCATTTCATTTTTCGGTTCAGCTTCTGCTACGTTCTTATTGTCTTTACCCAAAGCATCATCTTTAACTGGATTGCTACTTTCTGAATCGCTTTTTTTCCCTTCTTGTGGATTTTCCTCCGGCATTATACCTTCACCATCTGCACACAAAGTTGCATTTGACACTTTCACTTCATGATCTGAACATAAAAATGCCTTTGTTCCAGTCACTACCACATCATTTTCTGGCTCAACATAAAGCGCTGTTCCACCTGATGTCGGCTCAGGAACAGGTTCATCATCTAAAATTAGAACAAATGGGTCTGGCTGTTCTTTTTCAATGTATAACAAAGTAGGTTTAACTAATTTTTCATTATGCTCGTGAACCAAGGTTGACTTTGCCTCATTTAGCGCCTGAGCATCCTTGACAACAGAAATAGCAACAGTTGAGGTAACATTGTTTTCCGAAACAGCAGGCACAGAAATTGTTGTAGGTGTAGTGACAGCTGCTGCATTCACCTGCACAAAAGCTGCAATTAAAAATAAAATCATTAAAAAAAATTTAAAATGCATAACATACCGTATTGCAACTATTTAAAATAGTAAATAACTGCTGCTCTCTATCATTACACCTATTCAAAACGCACGAGGTGTAACATTTCCCCATACAACTACTACAACAAAAGTTTCTAAACAAATCGTTAATAAAATGCTATGCTAAATAAAAATACAAATTTAGAGGCATTTTATGGATTTATCGACTTTTGACGTTGTGGTTATCGGGGCAGGCCCTGGTGGATATGTTACCGCCATTCGCGCAAGCCAACTTGGCCTAACCGTTGCCGTTGTCGATAAGAATGAAAATCCAGGTGGCACATGCCTTAATGTAGGTTGTATCCCATCAAAATGTTTACTCGATGCATCCCAAAAATACTGGCAAACAAAACATCAATTTAAAGACATAGGTATTGAGTTTAAAGAATTACAACTAAACCTTTCTCAAATGATGGCACACAAAGAATCTGTCGTTGAAGAGCTCACGCATGGCATAGGACATTTATTCAAAAAAAATAATATTGCATTCATTCATGGAACAGCAAAAATTCTAAATGCAAACGACGTGGAAGTCACCTATAAGGACGATAAAAAAGGCATACTTCGTGGAAAAGCAATTGTTATTGCCGTTGGCTCTTCAACACAAGCTCTTCCATTTTTGCCATTCGATGGAAAGGAAGTTGTTTCATCAACAGATGCCCTTTCTTTTGATACTGTTCCAAAGCATCTCGTGGTAGTTGGCGGTGGATATATTGGCCTTGAACTAGGGTCAGTATGGATGCGTCTTGGGTCGCTTGTAACTGTTGTTGAATTTGGAAATACAATTTTGGCGCAAGCCGATGATGATGTGAGAAATGCACTGCAACGTTCACTTGAAAAGCAAGGCATGGTCTTTAAAACAGCCAAAAACGTTGTTGGCATGACTAAAAAAGGAAAAGATAAAGAATTATGCCTACAGGTACTTGATGTAAAAGCTAAAGATGGTGAATTGCCTGAACTCATTACCTGTGATGCTGTTCTTGTTGCTGCTGGCCGCAAACCCGAAATAAGTTCACTTGGTCTAGACGCGCTTGCAATTTCCGTTGACGCACGTGGATTTATCGACGTAAACAATCAATATCAAACCACAATCCCAAGTATTTTTGCAATTGGTGATTGCATCAAAGGTCCTATGCTGGCACATAAAGCAATGGATGAAGGCGTTGCTGTTGCCGAACTGCTCGCAGGGCAAGCAGGGAATGTTAATTACGAAATCATTCCAGCTGTCGTTTTTACACATCCAGAAATTGCGACCGTTGGAAAAACAGAAAATGAACTAAAGACAGCTGGTCACGACTATAAAGTTGGAAAATTTTCATTCGCTGCCAATGGCCGCGCCAAAACAATTGGTGACACAACGGGCTTTGTTAAAATCATGACGGAAGCAAAAACAGATCGTGTTTTGGGTTGCGCAATTGTTGGCGCCGAAGCAGGAAGTTTGATTGGGCAAGTTGCTGCCATCATGGAATTTGGTGGTTCAGCCGAAGATATTGCACGCACCTGTCACGCACACCCAACACTAAACGAGGCCATTAAAGAAGCAGCATGGAGCGCATTTGATCGCGCTCTGCATTCGTGAAATGCCATACATCATTATAGCAGGCCCAACGGCATCAGGCAAAAGTGCTCTCGCGCTTGAATTAGCAAAACAACATAATGCCATCATCATAAATGCCGACAGTATGCAGTGGTATCAAGACCTACCCACACTAACGGCTCAACCAACGGCTGCTGAGAAAGCCGCTGTTCCACATTATTTATACGGCACTTTGGATAACAACGCTGATGGATCAGTGACTCTTTGGCAAACAATGGCTTTAGATGTTTTAAAGGCAGGAGACCGTTTGGCAATTGTTGTCGGCGGATCTGGGCTTTATTTGCATTCCCTGACCCACGGTATGTCACCTGTTATAGATATTCCAGATGCTATTCGAACTGACGTTCGTGATTTGGCTAAAAGTATGCCAATAGAGGAATTTAGTGCCCTTGTCTTAGCTGAAGATCCAGAACTTGCCAGTAATGCTCCACCTGTGGATAGGCAACGCTTGTCACGTGCACTTGAGGTAAAACGTACAACAGGGCAATCTATACGTACCTTGCAGGGAAATGCCGAGGCCCCCCTGCCCGCTCCACTCGCCTATATTGTTTTAGCCCCTAATCGTGCGGAGTTATGCGAGCGCATCAATCAACGCGTACTACATATGCTAGAGGGCAATGCACTAGATGAAATCCGTGCATTTTGGGAGAAGAATCCACCCAAGAATTGTTTACTTCGCAAAGCCATTGGGCTTACACCCTTAACGGCATATTTAAATGATGAACTATCACGTACAGCTGCTATTGAATTGATGCAAATTCAAACACGCCAATATGCAAAACGTCAAACAACTTGGTTTAAAGGACAATCGCCTGATTACGCATGGGTTAATCCAACGTTTGACGAGGTGTCAAAGTTGGTTCAAATCAAAGAAAATGTTGAGTGTTTGAAGCACATTACCGACTCATCCAACCACCATCCATGGTAATAGCACCGCCAGTCATCTGCGCGGCTTCGTCTCTACATAGAAATAACGCCAATGCCGCTAACTCTTCTGGTTTAACAAACGCCAAAGACGGTTGTTTTTCTGCCAGTAGATTCCTCTCCGCTTCAGCGACCGTTATACCTTTTGTAAATGCGCGTTGATCAATTTGTTTCTGCACTAAGGGGGTCAATACCCACCCAGGACAAATTGCATTACAGGTAATCGCCTCCTGTGCTGTTTCAAGCGCCACCACCTTAGTCAGCCCCACCACGCCATGCTTGGCTGCCACATACGCAGCCTTTTCAGCCGATGCAACCAAACCATGCACAGATGCGATATTGATGATACGCCCCCACCCTTTTGTACGCATGCCCGGCAAAGCTAAACGAATCGTATGAAACGTTGCTGACAGCCCCAAAGCCAAAATAAAATCCCACTTTTCAACAGAAAATGTCTCAATCGGGCTTACATGTTGCACGCACGCATTGTTAATAAGAATATCAATTGCACCAAATTGTTGATGGATACGCGTCATCATAGACTCAATCTCGTCCTGTTTAGCGAGATTTACTTTTTCATAAACCACGACCCCTTGTGTTGTCTAGGGTCAGAGAGATGTGAGACTTTTTAAGGGGGGTGGACGAAGGCGCGCAATCCATTAAGCGCCGTAGCCGAGTCCTCCCCTTGCCTTAATAAAAAAAGACCTCGAGAATAGGAGTTTGAA
>CAIOTO010000089.1 GCA_903861255.1 uncultured Alphaproteobacteria bacterium
TGCTCGGATATTATTGGAATCGGTGCCCGAATAAAATTGGAATCAGTGCTCGGATATTATTGGAATCGGTGCCCGAATAAAATTGGAATTGATGATCGAATTGATTGGAATACGCACCTCAGAGAAGGAGAATTTGAAAAGAGTGCGCAGGAGTTAACAGAAGCTATTCGGATTTACGAACGGCTTCTTGGGCCGTTTACGACATTATCCGCACGCGTGTGTCGTATTGAAGCGCTTATTCAACTTGGCAAGCTGGATAAAGCTTACCAAGAATGTTTGGCTGTGTTTGCCCTTGAGCGTCGCGGAAGTAATAGTCATTTAGATATGGTCGATGTAACAGCCACCTATCATGCGGCCGTTATACAATACAAACAGAATGACTTTGAAAAAGCAGCACTTTATTTAGCTGAATTTATGACAAAATCTCAAAAGATGTGTAAAAATGCGCTTGATGAAAAAACGTACACAGCGCTGAATGCAAAGGGCGTATTTACAGGTGAAGACCCAAACAATGTAACCACACTAAAAATACGACACACTTTTAAAAAATGTGCTGAAATATTTATGTCATTGTACAGTGCATCCATATATGGTTCTAAGCATCCATTTTTGACGCATTACGTGGATACGTTTATGGAAAGTAATTGAATGTGTCGTGGTGTAACGTTTACTCGGTCATTTTTGTGCAATGCACCACTGCTATTCAATATATTATTGCTTTGTTCGTGATAAAATGATCTTGGTTGGTTATGATGCATAAAATATATGACACATGGCACTCATAATGCAATTGCTGTTTGCAATAGGGTGCATCTTTTTCAAGGATCTCGTTGTTTGTAAGCGTTCGATAAAAAGAGCACGCAAGGGCAAACGTGTAGTCTTGCCCCACTCATTGTTATGTCGTTGCGTGTTCATACCAGAAATGTGCAGCTTCTGAATTTTGTGTCACACCTACACCGTGTTCAAAGCAAAAACTTAACAGAATGCATGCATAGAGATGTCCTTGCTCTGCCGCCTGTTGGTATAGCTGCGCGGCTCGTTCATCATCTTGCGTCAAGCCACCATCTCCATTTTTATAGCAAATTCCTAAATTGCATTGCGCTGGAGCAAATCCTTGTTCCGTTGCTAAGTAAAACCAGTATACGCCAAGAGACTCATCCTGTTTTACGCCCTCACCACGCAGGTAACAGTAGGCAAGATTGTGTTGTGCAACGGGATCTCCTTGTTGAGCTAGATTTTCATACATTTCTCGGAGCGTCACTAAATTTATAAGAGTGCCTGTATTAACGATAGAATGATTTGGGTTGTATTTTAAAACCATAATAGTATCGTGCACCATTGCATCTTTATACAACTGAGATGCCGCTGCTTTATCGTGTATTACACCAATACCATTCTCATAGCAGTAGCCTAACCGTGCATGCGCTTCTCCATTTTTCTGCTTAACGCCTAATCGATAAAATCGTATAGCCTCAGCTACATCTTTCTTAACACCCATGCCATTTTCATAAAAATAACCGAGGGCTACTTTTGCGTCTACATTGCCATCTTTACTCGCGTCCTTCCATAATTTTACGGCTTTACGTAAATCGACATCCGTACCAAAACCATATGCATAGCAAAACCCTAAACAATAACGAGCTTGTTCTTCCTCATATGACGCAGATTCAAATAAACGCATGGCCTCTGTTTCGTTTTTTTCAATACCATTGCCGTTTTGATAACAAAGGCCTAAAAAGATTTTGGCTTTGTTATTTCCTTGTTCAGCTGCTTTTTTAAAACAATTAACGGCTTGAACGTTGTCTTTTTCTATTCCTATACCGTTCAAATAACAATACCCCAAACAGGAATAAGCCTCTGCATTTGCTGTATCTTCTTGTTCTGTTGCTTTCACAAAGCACTTAACAGCTTCACTTTTATCATGGAAATCTATCGCTTCGAGATAATAATCTCCCAAGCGTGTGAGTGCTTTCACATCTTCCTCATCTGCTGCCATTCGGCACCACTTGAGAAATCGTTTTTTATTCTTTTTTACCCCCCATCCATTTTCATAAGCATATGCTAAGGAAAGTTGAGCTATTGTACTTCCTTGTTCTGCATCTTCTTGATACATTTCAAGTAGAGCCTTCTCGGATAACGATTTTGCCTCACCTTCATCACTCCATTCATCATCAGAGGGAACGCTTAACTCTTCTGGTTTTAATAACTTTTTACGTAGGATTTCCAACATATTTTTATGGTACTCAGCCTTGTGATAAAAATCTTTATAGAGGCGATCCGTTGGATTTAAACACGCAGGAATTGAACTCTGTTCTCCTTCAATTAACAAGGGAATATAAAAAAAATCATTACGTTTAAGTCTGTTGGTAATTAATGCAACTTCTTTTGAAATCCATGAGCCAACGAGAGACATACGCTCTTTATAGGTGGGTGTGAAAAGAGCGATAACGAAAAAACGATCGTTATCGATTTGCTGAATATACTCAGTAATAGAGCTCCCCATTAATAAATCGTTTGCATCAATAATGGCGCTGATTCCTGCCGTTTTTAAATCATTACATAATCGGTTGGCCAGAACGTGATGTGGGTGATTTATATCTTCTTCCCATGCACGACTGATAAAGCATTGTGAAACCTTATCTCCAAAGGCTGTTTTAATGCCAATAAGGGCTTCTTGAAATAAGGCTTCTTCCGGGTCTTCCTAGAGTTGAGCCGTCCGTGCGCGTGCTGAAAGAGGCGTAGATAACGCGGCTGCATCACTCTCTTCTCCGTCAAGGGTCGACGCAAACACTGTCTGTGACAACACAATAAATAAAAAAATAGGTTTTAAGAGTACATTACGTAGATCAAACATGTTATTAAATTACTTTAATTTTAATATATATAAACACTAATTAACACATTAATTAATAAAAATAATTAAGACTAGTGGCAATTGTTCTTACTTTTCCACTTGTTTAGTGTGCTGTTGATGCATCCTTAACCGATCAAAAACCGCTTGACGCGCACAGCACACAAAAATAGGAGAAGATAAAGACGCACATTGCGTGGATGTAATAGGTCTTGTACACACGATTTATGCATTTGCTCATATTTTTTTGTCTCCAGCTATTGTTCGTGTGATGTGCATTTCGGATAGAGAAGGCTTTGAATGCCTCGTTATTTTGGTGTGTGTGAGAGGATATTTATTTCCCGTACGTGAGGTATTACGTAGGGCGTGACGTAGATTTTAACGATAGCAATAAAAAATGCGAAGCACCATTTTACAAACACCAGCCGATTCCTATCACGTTTCGAGAACGTCAACAAACGCTGGATTCTATAAATCTATTTTTAACAACGATAAACACACAGGAGAACCATGATGAATATTAACAAACCCTCTTTAAGGAAATATGACATGACACACGCTCAATCATTATTTCTTATGTTCATATAAAAATAAAAAAGAATGTAAATTCGGTGTGTTAATTTCTGCGCAAAACGAAAGGCTTCTCTAGCTTGTTTTGCTCACGTAAAAAACGTAAATACGCACTCATATAGATAAAAATAAATGATAAAAAGGAAAAATAATTATGAAAAGTACACCCTTAATTTTGAAAACATATTTGACAGTTGAATCAACGTTAGAAAATAAGTGGATTCAGCACGGACTATTTTTGTTGTTTATTTTAGTTATGTTTACAACCGTTTTTGCAAGCGTTGATGATGAAAGCATGAGAGAGGCAGTACAAGATTTACAAAGTGACCTGTTTGGAAATGGTTGGTGTCTCGTTGGAAAAATTGCCGCATTTGCTGTGGGCTCTGTTTTTGCTGTAACTCAAATGAGCGGTGTACCTTTTGCGGGCGGCATAGGTATTGCAGCGGGCATTCATTTTGCTCAAAAATACACAGCTGGTGCGGCTGGTTGTCTCTTTTAACTTAAAAAAATAAATCGTTTATCTCATTATCGCTAAGTTTGGCATCCAGACATATATGAATGCCTAAGGAGAAGTCATGTCTGATGCGTCAAAGCATGCCATTTTACATTACCTTGATGAACCCGTTCGATTTCTTTATTGGACGAAAGGTGAGCTTGGTTTTTATTTTGGCCTTCCCTTTATGGGAATGATTGTCGAGCAAGAATTGCTGGGTGTTGTTTTAACTGTTATCGGTGGCATTATCCATCGAAATTTTAAAAAGCGCTTTGGAAAAATCAATATCCCCATTATGCGGTATTGGTATTTTCCACCCGATAAACGGTTTACAGGTCTTCCTAAAAGTTACATCAAGAGTTATGTGGGTTAGGTCATGGATAAAAAAATTGAACAACACCGTATTTCATATCTCTTAAGCCAAAGAAATATCTTGGCCGGTGTAAGCGCACTTCTTTTAAGTATCGTTTTTTTGCAGGCTATATTCCTGTTTTTTAGGAATGAGAAAATTATTATTTCTCCGCCCGAGCTTCACCAACAATATTGGGTCGAAGGGGATCGTTTTTCGGAAGGATATCTTGAAGAAATGGCTGTCTTTTATGCACACCTTCTTCTTGATGTAAGTGCGGAAACATTATTATACCAAGGGGAAGTAATTTTAAGATCTGTTGATGCCGATTCTTATTCACGCATTAAAACAAAACTGTTTGCAGATGCTGCAAAACTCAAAAAAGAAAATGTAACGTCACGCTTTGAGCCTAAAAAGGCAACCATTTCCCGACAAAATTTGGACGTGCAACTCAAAGGTACGATGACACACTACATTTCAGGAAAGCAAATAAGTTCATTTGAGGAAACGTTTGTGATTCGATTTAGTGCGTATAAAGGAAAACTGTATATTAAGGATTTTGCGCTTTTGGAAACAAAAAACAAAAAATATAACGATGACGTTGAACCCAAAGTCGATCAAAAATAAAAAGAGAGAATGAACATGAATAAAATGCATTTATATAAAGTTTGTTTAAGGTTAGTGGGCGTCATGAGTATTGTTTCAATTCCACTTGCAGCATCTATACACATAAATAGTGATCCAAACAAACGAATATCGGTTCAAATCTCTTCAGATTCGATGAACCGAATTGCCTTTGCACATGATCGCATCTCACAGGTGTTTGGCGATGAAGAAGCGTATACGTTGCAAACGGATGAAACGCGTGGGCAAATCTTTCTAAAACCCTCAGAAGCAAATGCAGAAAAACCCATTTCCATCACACTCACCACCGAACTTAATGTAGTGCAAGACTTAGAGCTTATCCCTCAAAAAATTACTACTCGCACCATCATTTTGAAAAACAATGTGAGAAGTGACACACCTACGTCCCATGGAAAGGCTCATAGTCACAGTTTGATAGCACCTTCGGGATATCTCGGTGTCCATAGTTTTACCCCACACTCTTCGCCTGCCTTTTCTACGTTTGATCACACCCGTGCGGAGAATAATGATCACGTTTCACGCCTTGTTCATGTATTAAAATATGTGGCGAGCCAAGATATCCCTTCAACCGTAAAAGAGGGAGAAAAACCGGCTGAACTCGCTATTACGTCATTAACGTCGGAGGGGGTTGGGGTAATGGTTTATCAAGGTTTTCATATTTCACTGTATACCCTCTCAAATTCAGCCGAGCAAAGTTATGAAATTATTGAAAATACCTTTAAAGGCCATGATGTGCTCGCTGTCGCCGTTGAAAAGAAACAGCTGGTGCCAGGCGAATCGACGCGGCTATTTGTGGTTAGAAATGGTTAGAATGAAAGCTTTGCCATGAAAAAAATGATTGATTTTGCCCTTAAGCCTTTGTCAATGCTCAATCCTCAGCAAAAGCAGAGCTATATCTATTATAGCTGTATAAGCGGTGCTGTGATTCTCGTGTTTACCGTTATTTGGAATTTAGCGTTTGCGAGTTCTGGACCAAGAACAACGCGAGGCGCAGCACCAACGGAGAAGGTGTTGACCGGCGCAAGTCGACTTAACCCACAAGATGCGGGGAATGAGCGTATGAACAATCAGTTCGATATTCAAGAAAAAGAAATGGCCGAGCTTAAGAAAATGGTGAGGCAACTGACAGATAAAAAAAGTGAAAACAAAGCAGAAACCGCTCCTTCTTTGAATGCACATTCCGCCCAAGGAACACAGTTAAGTGGCCAAGATTCAAGTCACCCGATTAAGACGAACGCGCCAAGTGTGCTTGATGTTTCGTTAGGCGCCCCTCATTCTTCATCACTTACTTCATCTCACAGTGAGTTAAAGGGAAGCAGCTCTGCTGATACGATTAAACGTTTCCGCTCGAAAGGCATTTCAAAACAACAAATCGCGCTTCACAACTCAAAAATCGGAAAGAGCCTGGATACCGTGGATAACACGATTCCGCCTGGAAGCTTTGCACAAGGTGTGCTGCTCTCTGGCGTCGATGCATCGACATCAACGTCCGCTTCTGCCAATCCAGAACCGGTTCTCATTGAACTGACGGATTCAGGTGATTTATCACGCTATTTTACATCCACCGTTAACGGGTGCCGCGTAACGGCTTCTTCCTATGGGGTTTTATCAAAAGAACGTGTGATGATGCGCCTTGAAAAACTCAGTTGCATTGAAGTTGCCACAGGTGAAGTGATGACAACGGACGTGGATGGCTATGTGTCTGGGGAAGATGGAAGGTTGGGCCTTCGAGGAACGGTTGTGGATAGGGCAGGGGACCACGTGCGTGCCGCAATGATTGGTGGGTTCCTTTCATCATTTGGCAACTTCTTAGCGGCTTCTTCTAACCCAGTCACCTTCGCCTCTCAAACAGGTTTGGCTCAAATTACGCCCATGCATGGTTCTGAGTTGATGAAACATGGTGCTGCAAAAGGAGCAAGTGGGGCACTTGATAAATATACCGAATTTTACATTAAACGTGCGGAACAATTGGAGCCTGTCATTCAGATTGGCGCCGGACGCATTGTACACGTTGTTTTTAATAAATCAGTGGGTATTGCAAAATCAGCGATTAAACAAACAATATCCGCGCGAAATGACAAATCACGGACACAAACGTTGGAACATGTTCGCAAAGGCGAACACGGCGCAGAATAAGGAGAACCTATTATGAAACCTAGATTACTTACCACACTTTACTTAAGTTTACTTCTTGTTGGCTGTTCACATACCCAAGAAGAATTTGACTGTCCTGCCGGGAAAGGAATTGGCTGTCAATCCGTAACGGAAGTGAAGAAGAAACTTAATCAAGGCGAAATTGATATGCCCGAAACGACAACGGAAGCCTATCAACGACGAGGAGGCGCTCTATCATTTACACCTCCCGTACTTTCTCAAGCGCCTATGCAAGCTGGTCTAACGCCTATTGCATTCATAGATTCAAATGGCATGGTCATTCAAAGAACCCCTGAAAAACCACTTCGTATTTGGATTGCACCCTATCAAGATCACGATGGTAATTTACGCGAGTCTTCCGTCATTCACACCGTTATTAAAGGTAGTACGTGGCATATGAGCCCATCAGTTTCTTAATAAAATTTACACACAAGAGGTATGGTATGCGCATCAAAGATAAAATTGAACAGGTTGGCTCACACCTTTTTAAAGCCAGTGGGGAAGGGGATAAGACATTGCCTTCTGATTTTGGAGAATCAAAGAACACCCAAAATCGATCTGAATTTATACAAGGTTTATTTACCATTCATCAACTCACAACGCTCCTCAATTATGCAACCTATGACGATGAAACCGACCTCTTTTACAACACGGATTCCGTTGGATTTGTTCTGGAGACGGAGCCGCTTGTCGGGGCAAGCCAGGATATTCAAACACAAGTTCAAAACTTCTTTAATACGGTTATGCCCACTGAATCGGCCATGCAAATTATCCTGTATGCGGATCCTTATTTAAAGGATCGATCCCAGCCCTATCAGCAAAGTCGTGAGCGTGCCTCTCCTATACTTAAAAAAATGGTGGAAAAAAGAAGTGCTTTTTTTGAATCTCTTATTTATAACTCCTCGTATAGTCCCTTTTGTACACGAAATTTCCGTGTGTTATGGGTTTTTACGTGTGCACCTGATTTACGCGCGTCAGAAATTCTAACGATTCGTGAGCAATTAAACGCAACGCTTTATACAATTGGACTTAATCCGTGGTGTTGGAAAGCAACGGATCTTTTAAAAACGGTCGATTCCATTATTCATTGCGCAATGGGCGATAGTGTTCGAAATGATAAAAAATGGAATCCATATCAAAACCTTTCAGATCAACTCTCCATTTTATCGTATCAAACTGACATATCAGAAGATGAATTAACATCAAATGATAAAGTGAAAATTCGAACCTTTTCGGTGACTGAACAACCGGATGAGTGGTCATTGGGCTTGATGGCCGATTTAATTGGCAGTGAACTCAATGATCGGCAACAAATAGGCTGTCCTTTTTTGATGCACTATGGGGTGTATATCCCTAAACAAGATGGTTTAAAAGCCAAGATCTTTTCGAAAGAAAGCATGGTCTCAAAACAGGCCAATTCACCCCTTTCAAAGATTATGCCCAAACTTAAGCGAGAGAGTGCTGAGCTAGCCTATGTTTTAAGTCGATTAAATAAAGGGGATCGTGTCGTTCAAACGAACATGTCCGTGATATTGATGGCGCCGAAGCATGAAATTAACTCAATTTCAAATGATGTCAAAAACCTCTTTATTACGTATCAGTGGAAACTCGAAGAAAACACACGTTTTCATTTACCGATTTTACTGCAATGTCTGCCGATGAGCTGGTCTCAAGACATGGTTAATGCCTTGGAATTTCATAAACTCCTTAAAACGACCTTAACCTCGGAGGTTGCCAACAATTTACCGTGCCAGGGTGAATGGCGGGGTAGCTACCAACCATGTCTTTTGATGGCAGGACGAAAGGGGCAAATCTTTACATGGAGCCCGTTTGAAAATGATACGAATTACAACACGATTGTGGTGGGGACATCCGGCTCTGGTAAATCGGTTGCGATGCAAGAGCTTATGATGAGTCTTTTGGGGATGGGCGCGCGTGTAATTGTATTTGACCTTGGACGCTCCTTTGAAAAGTCCTGTCATCTGGTGGACGGTCAGCACATTCGCTTTGAAAAGCATTCAGATATGTGTATCAATCCCTTTTCGTTTGTTGAAGAAGGTATAGAGGAGGCGGATGCCAATGAAAGGCGGGATCAACTTGAAGCTATTTCAATGACAATGGAGCAAATGGCTGCGCGCCGAGAAGGGATTTTGGATATTCAAGGTAACTTCCTTCAAAAAGAAGTGATGGAAACCTTTGAGGTCTATGGACGCAAAACAACGGTCACCCACGTGGTTGAACGTTTGTTTCAACATGACGATGCGCGAGCAAAAGACGTGGGGACACTTCTTTATAATTACACGAAAGACGGCGCCTATGGAAAATGGTTTGAAGGACAAGCGAATGTGAATTTAAAATCCGATTTGGCGGTGATCGAGCTTGAGGATTTAAAAGAAAAACCCAGCCTTCAGAATGTGGTTCTGCAATCCTTTTTAGCGAGTATGACGCAACAACTTTATCTATCGGATCGTAAACGAAAAACAGTCTTTATTGTGGACGAAGCCGCTCAGCTCCTCGAAAACAAGTTTTTCTCTAAATCCGCACAAGACATGGCGCGACGTGTCCGAAAATACGAAGCGTCGCTTGTGGTGGGTACGCAAAGTTTTGCCGACTTTTATGCCAATGAGTATTCCATCAATATTTTGGAAAATGCGGCGTGGGTATTGATGCTCAATCAAGTTCCGGAAGCGATTCAACAACTCTCCAATTCTAAGAAATTGGCGTTAACACCCCATAAAGAAGCCAAAATGAAGTCTGTCAAAACGGTTTCTGGCAAATATGCCGAAATTCTCATTTCATCCAGCAAAGGCTATACCGTCGGTCGCCTTCTCCTCGATCCCTTTTCATTGATGCTCTATTCAACCAAAGCGGATGAGTTTGCGGCGGTGAATGACCTTCGCGCACAAGGATTGTCGGTGGAAGAAGCCGTTCAAACCGTGGTTGATCGTAAACAAAACTCCCAACGGATCGACACTAAAGGTATCGTTTCCTCGCATCTTAGAAAGGCTTCTTAAGTGGTGAAGAACAGCAAAAAACAGTTAAATGATGACGTTACTTTTGAACGTAACAAACGTTTACAATTCGAGCAAGCACCTGAAACAGTACCTTCAACAGAAAAGGTACAAAGTAGCGACCAGCGCATCTTTTACCTCGCAGTTGTGGCAATTTTATTTAGTTTTGCGGCCGTTGCTTTTTCAGGGCTCAACATAAAGACTTCGGGTCATCACGCGTTTGTGGTGGTGGATATCAATCAGTTGCTACGACAAAAGGCAACCGAAATAGTCAAAAAGCAAACGGATGCAACACCTGAAACACAGAACGAAATCCAATTGGCCGAGCAAGCGAGGCGCATTCGAAGCGTGATTGAAGCCTATGCCCGAGACAATAATGTCATTGTCCTTATTAAAGGGACGGTGTTTGGTGCCGACGTGATGGAGGTGACGGATGAAATTAGCACGCTTCTCTAATCCGTTTGTTTTAACGTGTGATTATCCTTCTGTTAAGAAATTCATAAAAAAACTATTTCTTATCAGCTCTATTTCATTTTGTGTTTATGATTTGGCCGCGACACACATTCGCTTTGGATTAACAGCAACGCCCAGTTTGCCGTATCGTCTTTTTATTTTTTATAAACGACAGGAACCCTCTTTAAGCGTCCCAGGAAAAGATCGTTATGTCTTATTTTATCACGAATCTGTTAATACGCATGTGATTAAACACGTTAAAGGTCTACCAGGCGCAACGCTTCGTTATGACGAAGAAGGTCAACTATGGGTAGATGGGTATTGTGTGGGAAAACCGCATACCTTGTCACGTACTGGAAAAAAGGTTAAGTCCATTCAGCCAGGCATTATTCCAGAAGGATACATTTTTGCCTTTGCTCCGCATGACAGAAGTTTTGATAGCCGCTATGAAGATTTTGGTCTGATCCCCATTCAATCGATTCAAGGGGTTGGCGTAGCCATTGTATGAAAAGAATGGGGATATTTTTGTTTTGGGTATCGCACGTATGCGCTGAATTTAAGGATCTGGGTGTTTTTGGCACAACGTTTCCAATTCTGGAGAAAAATATTATCCACGTTTTAAAATCAAAAATGCAATCTGAACAAGGAAAAGAGCTTCTCGCTCAGCTTGAGAATAAACGAAAAAAAATTATTCAAGAAGAACATTATCTACCAAAAGCGGTTGAGGGGCTCATGCCAACAACGGTACATAACAGTTACCTCTTCGATCCTGCCATTTCACTTTCAAATGACGTATCGGATCATCAAGGGACGCGTTTTTATAAAGCCGGCGATTCGCTTAATCCGCTGGAGCTTATGACGCTCTCTAAAGACTATGTGTTTATTGATGGAGACAGGCCCAAACAAGTTGAATGGGCACTTCAAAAACAACGTCAAGCGAACACCTTCATTGTTTTGGTCAAAGGAGATCCGCTTAAGATTATAAAAGAACATCAGATAAATATATTCTTCGATCAAGAGGGGGCGATGACACATCGCTTCCAATTAACACATGTCCCGTGTGTCATGCAGCAAGAAGGAAAGTGGCTTCGTATCACCGAAGTGACGGAAGAGGAGCTTATCTCATGAAGCAAACGGTGCTTTTAAAAATACTGGTATGTATCTGTTTATGTGTTTCATCCGCAAGTAGTAAATGCGTTGGTAAATTTTTGAATCCGGTCACGGATATTTGTTGGAGCTGTATTTTTCCCATAACCTTAGGCGGCGTTAACATTATGAGTGGTCGTCAAGATACGGATAATCCAAAACGTGTGATGTGCTCTTGTCCGAAACCGCCGATTATACAAGTCGGTGTACCGGTGAGTTTCTGGGAAGCGGTTCGCGTAATTGAAGTTACACGAACGCCCTGGTGCATGGTGACCTTAGGTGGCGTTGAATTCATGAAGCTTGGCACACAGCTGCATGGAACAGTGAGACGTTATAAAATGAGTAACAGACGCTCCAGTGCGTATAACGTGCATTACATTACGTATCCTGTTTTAAACGTGATGGGTGTGTTGATGGATTGGCTGTGTTTAGAGAAAAGCGGCGCCGATGATATGAATTTCTGGTTTTCTGAACTTGAGGCCTCGTGGATGGATACCGAAACGCAGATGCTCATGCACCCAGAAGCGTTGGCTTTTGCCAATCCCATTGCCCAAACAGCGTGTGCGGCCGATTGTGTAGCATCATCTGCGGGATTTCCACTGGATGTATTATTTTGGTGCGGTGGATGTCAAGGAAGTATGTATCCGTTTTCAGGGACAGTTGGCTCGCACATTGGCGGCGTTCAAGCGTCTTTACTCGCCGCGCAACGGATCATAGCAAAAATGCATCGTGTTTGCCGTGAAAACATAACGTCAGGCGAAGCAGCTTTGTGTCAGCCAAAAGCATCGCCCATTATTAAAAAATCACAATACAAAACCCAAATGGTCTTCCCCAAACCACAAACAGGCGGCGAGCATGCATGTTCCCCCTTAGGGCGAAGTTCCACATTATGGGGATCAGGCCATAGCTACCCGACGGAGGGTGAAGATTTTGCGTATCTTATCTGGAGGAAAAGAAATTGTTGTTTCCTTTGAAAACTATGTGTATCTCCTCAATTGTAAGTGTTTTTGCATTTATAGGGTGTGCGGAATCAAAGTCAATTGTTATCTTAAGAGAGAACCGTGAGGAAGCGTTGCGTATACGAGAGCACGCACAAAAGCACATTGAAACACATAAAGCGGAGGCAATGAGCAAAGCATTTGAGGCCAAAGAAATTGTCCAAAATGTGATCAATGAAGCCAGAGGCAATAATAACGTATCGCCGTGTCTTTCCACAGAAGATGCCGCACACAAAGGGTGTGCAGTTATAAAGCCACAAACCCACACTCTTTCGTCAAAAACAACTTCGGTTGATGCGTCAACACACATAGTCGTGTTTGTCAGTTTTTCAATGCCTGAAGAATCGTTAAAAGCGCTCTTTAAGGAAGCTGAGAAAAACCCACACGTAAGACTTGTTTTACGGGGATTGGTAGATGATTCCATGGAAAAAACGGCACAAAAAATACAGACCCTCGAAGGAGTTGTTGATGTTGACCCTGAACTGTTTGAACGGTATCAGATTGAACAAGTTCCGACCTTTATGTGGGTAAAGAAAGGGCAGCCCTTGGGCAAGCTTATGGGTAATATTACTCTGAGTTATACCCAAGAAATCTTTGATGAAAAAATCCTTCATGAAAGGCAATCGTCATGAAGTACGTATGGATAGCTGTTGGGGTTTTGTGTTTGTTTTCCTTGAATGTTAGAGGAGACTTAACCTCTTCTTATAACGAAGGAAGTCAGCTTGCGCATGAAATGCATAACGATGCGCTCGATGCCAACTATACTTCTGAAGAAGAAGCAAAAAAAGTATTTAAAGAAAAATATCCGAGCAATGAAGCAATTGAAAAATGTCCTGAACCTTCAACACTGAAATCGGAAGAAGAGCATCCTGCTGTTTCAAAAGATTACGAATCCATGATGAAAGATGTTGTACGAACCCAACTTGCCAGTGATCGTGTGCGTATTGACCCGAATGCGGATCCGATTTTTATCAATGCTAATCAAGCCATAGAGAAACCAGAGGAAACGCTTAAAAAACAAACGGTAAGTTATGTCGACGAAAAGGATTATGAAGAACAAACGTGCATCGATACACGTGATGAAGAGTTTGAGGTGGTTAATACGGCGCACATAGATCCGTATTACAAACGGTTTGAAGTGAATATGTATTATAACAGTTGTGGAAACCATAGAGGATGGGGGAAGGTTGCTGCTGCACAATGTGGTAATAAGCATCTTCATCAATTGACGCGACGCACTGACTTAGACTATGACGAAATTTATGGGATGGATTGGAAGAGAAATGAACATCCAGAATTTGAAAAGTTGTTTGTTGAAGGTAAATGCAAACTAAAAAGTGAACTTTCAAAAGAATCAGGTCGTCAATCACGTATGATTCCCGTTGAGTTTTTTAGAAAAGACGAAACGATGACTGACTGGAATTATACAAAAATAGATGAACATCGCGAAGGACGTTCACGTTTAAAACTTCCAGAAGATTTTGGTTTAGAGAGCTTTGAGAAAACCCAAGTCTTTATTTGCTCCTATACAACACCTGGAAATACATGCACATCACTTCGATCACACGGAGGAATTGAAAAAGAATCATCCTGTAGTGAACGCGTAGGTCATGTGTGTGTGAAATGGCGAAAAAAATATAAAGTGCCAAAACCTGGTACCGTTCAAAAAGTAAAAGTGACGGATTTATCTGAAGGACATATTGAGCCATTTAACATGGATGGTCGTATGGATGATAAACGATATGTGGAAAATAGAGAAGCACCTGAGGCTATTGCACGATTAACGGCTTTACATGATGTCGGTGCTGCGATGCCAAAAATCGATACCGGTAATCCGGATGCCCTTGGGGTATTTAATGGTGAAGCGATAACCTGTCTTACACAAGGTGGCTCACTTTCTCATCACGGTTGTCCAGGTCAACGTGGAAAAAAGGATCCCCATGAACAAAAATTGGAACAACTTGATGGAGAAGGAAAATGTATTCGGGTTGGCTCGTATGAGAAAGAAGAAAAAACCAATATTGGGCAGATGATAGGTCAAAAAGCAACGATTACGTCGTATTGTTGTTTTGAATCCCTTCTTTCAAAAGCGCTTCATCAAGGCGCAATTACCTGCGGTTTAAGAACAATTGGAGATAGTGAAGCCAAAAACCCTCCTTGTAAAGCACTCACATTAGGCGAGTTACAACGAATGGATTGGAGTCGTGTTGATTTTGGTCCCTTCGTTGCTGAAATGACTTCGAAAGTAAATCTAAGTGCAGGGCATATCGCTCAAAAAAGCTCAGCGACTGTTCACGCGCATCTTTCACATCAAATGGCTGCTGCACAAAGCGCACGTATGCGCGATCAAGCAGAAGCGTCTCGGGTGCGAAGTTTAGGAGGGGGATCATAATGATAAAAGGGTCATGGTGTAATAGAGTTCAAGCGGTGATGGTGCGTGTGCTTTTATGTATATCTTTAACACATACAATTTTGGCCGCGCCTGAAACCTCTTTTTTCAAAGATCATGCGCGTGGCTGGTTTTGGTATGAGGATCCAGATATAGCTACGTTAGAAGAGCCTAAAAAAGAAGAGAATGAAATAACGTCATTGCTCACCCCCATTGAAAAACCAAAAACGGCGACGGAACGATTAAACGATGTCAAAGAGCATTTGGCCGAGCTGAAAGCAAAAGCCATTCTTGAACCTACACAAGGACATGTAAAAGCATATCAAGAAATGCAACTGAACGTGGTGAATCAAAGCGAAGCCTTTAGTAAAGCCTGGATGATGAATGTGTATATGAACCCTTCTCTTGATGAGAATGTTGCAAATCCGTCTGCACAAGGCGCTCGGTTTGTTGTGTATGAAAATGAGCGAAAAAATACGGATAAAATTATTGCGGGTCTTAAAGAGACCTATGGATTGTTTTATTTTTATTCGGGCCGTTGTGCATATTGTAAAGCGTTTGCGCCTATCGTGAAGCAATTTGCTGATAAATATGGCTGGGACGTTATGGCCATCTCGCTTGATGGTGCCCCGTCCGATGTGTTTTCAAATTGGCAACCGGATAATGGTATTTCACAAAAATGGAATGTCCAAACAGTACCGGCTGTATTTGCGGTTAATCCTCTGAACAATGATGTCATCCCGGTTGCACATGGCTTTACAGCCATTGATGCCATGGAAAAACGTATTGTGGCGATTGTAAACGGAGGCAACAAATGAGGAAAAAGAGCAGCGTATGTGTCACCCTTACCTTGATTTACTTGCTTACGTGCATGAGCACCTCTCATTGTGTTGCAGGGACAATGGGCTCACAGTTACAACGTTATTTTAATAGTGTGGGTGGGGGCGCAAATGCAACAGCACCGAGTACCTATAAGAACCAAGCCGCAGGGTATTATAATGGCGGATCCTTTTATGGGCGTGTGCCCGTTCAATCGGCGCAACTGACACACATTCAAATGCCTGGATTTAGGGCAGGGTGCGGCGGCATTGATGCGTGGATGGGCGGATTTTCACATATATCTTCTGAGCAATTGATAGGCGCGATGCGCCAAATTATGGGCAATTTAGGAAGTTTTGGCTTCAAGCTGGCGCTTGCGTCACTTTCGCCTGAGATTTCCACAGTTCTGGATGACTTGAATGCACAATTACAAAAAATAAATGCACTTAATATCAATACGTGCGAAGCAGCAGCAACGGCACTTGGCGGCATGTTGCCACAAAGTGATGCGACCTCTAAGCATCTGTGTCAAGCCATGGGATCATCGTATGGCGGCCTTTCCGATTGGACGGCAGCGCGTCACCAATGTGGCGTTGGCGGACAAAGGCGTCAGATTTTGGATGATCATCATCAACAAATAACGGATACCTTTAAAGATGAATTCAATTTGGTTTGGCAAGCCATTCAAAAAAATACCTTTTTGAGTTCCAATAAGAAGTTAGCCGAACTTTTTATGACACTTGCAGGAACCTTAATTGTAAGACGAGATGGAGAGGGCTATCAGACGGAGCATATTAAGAGCCGTGCCATTGATCAGCAATTTATAAAAGCTATTGTACAAGGTGGAAATGTTCAGCTCTACCAATGCGGCGCGGATGAAAAATGCCTTAATCCAACGCTTGGAACAGCCGAATTAATTTCAGTAAATGCAGGTTCTCTTATGGGTCGTGTGCAAACCATGCTCATAGCGATTGTGGACAAGATTTACAATGATACCGCTCTCACAGAAGCTGAACAGGGGTTTTTAACGGGGACAACCTTGCCTGTTTATAAAATTTTGAACGTATTGACGGCCTATAAAAAAGGGCATGCACCGATTGAAATTAATAGTTACGCCGAACTCATTGCCTTTGATATTTTAAATCATTTCTTGCTTGAAGTGCTCGACATTGTTGAAGAATCCATTTCACACCTTCGAAAAGCGCAAGTCAGTGATGCAGCCATTCGTGAGTACCTGGCAAGTTTGCAGCAAGTTCGAATTTTGATTGTGAATGAACGCGAGTCAGCCATGGCACACATGAACGCTACGCTAGCGATGATTAAATCCGTCCAAATGGTCGAAAAACAATTGCATGTTTATCTGGGCACCGTATCAAACATGAATGAAAGCAACTGGTAATAAGGATAAGAAGAGGAAACGAGTATGGTCTCTGAAATATATTGTTATGGTGGCATTGATATATATCGTGATGTTTTTAACGCGATTGCCATGCTTAACGGCGATCGATCCTTTATTCAAAGTCTTGTCACGATTGGCGTCATCGTTGGGGCATTTTGGAGCATGGTGATCATGGTTGGAGGAGACCTCGTCAAACCATTTTTATCCTGGATGATTCCAATGACAATAATACAAACGGTTTTTCTAACCCCCACAAAAACGGTTCACCTCATTGATGTTGTGCAAGTAGGTCGTCATGAGACAGTCGATAACGTGCCTTATGGACTTGCTCTCATGGCAGGAACGCTCTCGCGCATCTCGCATAGTCTCACCACAAAAACGGAAACATTTTTTACCATTCCAGGGGACTTAAAGTACAGTCAAACAGGGGGCATTTTTGCAGCCAATTTACTCGCCAATCAAAAAATAATGACCATTCAAGATGAAGATTTTGCCGAGAATATGCGAAGCTTCATTGGTCAATGTGTGCTCTATGATTTAGCACTTGGACGAAAATACACCATCAAAGATCTTCGCAACACCAATAACATTTGGGGACTGATATCGGCGAATGCGTCACCGGCGCGAGCTTTTTTATGGAAAGACACCCGAAACAGAGGTGAGATTATTACATGCCAAGAAGGTGTAACCAAATTTACTGACGCGTGGGCAGGGGCGATTGATCAATCGGCGTGTGCTGTAGGCGCAAGCCTTTATCCAAACAAGGATGCAACACCGATGCCTTTATTGGGAGGCGGTGTTGCAGGTGAAGGCAATGCAGCGGGGGTGTGCCGATCACCGCTCGCTAAACACGAATTTTTACGGTTTCTTCCCATACATTATGGGGTCATGGCATCTATGAGTGGTAATGCAGGGGATGTGCTTAAGCAACAAATGATGATTTCGGCCATGGTTGATGCGCAAGATCAAGCTTCTGTTATGGCTGGAAATGCGTCTAATTTTGCTGCTCGTAAAGCGTATCTTCAACAACGATCCAATTATGAAACGATAGGAAAGCTCGCCAGTGATACCCTTCCTATTATGCGCGCCGTGCTTGAGTTAATTTGCTATTCCCTTTTTATATTTATCATGCCTTTGCTTGTGTTGCCCCAAGGGTATAAAGTGCTCGTGTCATGGTCACAAACGATCCTTTGGCTTTCGATGTGGCCGCCCATGTATGCGATTTTACATCTTATTATGGTTTCTGCTATTTCGATGAAAACCAAAGCCTTCATCGGGATATCCAACTCACACGGGATAACAATCGCAAGTTCTCTTGGCGCGCAGAACATTAGTGCCGATATGGCCACCATGGCAGGGTATTTGAGTATGTCCATCCCCTTTATTTGCATTGCTATTGTTAGAGGAATCTCAAGTTTTGTTCATATGTCAAGTTCACTTGGGGCAGTCAGTCAAGGTGCGGCAACCAGTGCTTCAACGGAAGCGCTAACGGGTAATCACCAGATTGGCAACACATCCATGGATAATCATAGTTTTAACAATGTGAACATGTTGAATGAAAGTTATAATAGCAGTTTAAGCAGTGGCAGTTCGCGTATTCAAGATGGGCATGTAAGTATTACAACAAGTGCCGATGGGGGGATGGTTGCGAACGTGGAGCAGAGCAATACACCTATCTCAGTGAACATAGCAGAAACGATAGCGTCCAATAAACGCACTCTGGCCACAGAAGCAGCGAGTATGGGGCACTCTAAAATGAAGAGCGCTGAAACGAGTATCAACTCTTCTCTTGAGAGCCTTGGAAGTATAGGTAAAACCTTATCGAGTTCGTCCAATATTGATGAATCGTGGGGTGAAACGAAGCAACGTGAAGTTGGTACAGCTCTTCAAACTGTGCAAAGTTCCGTTAATAGATTTGCAGAAACAAACGATATATCTACAGGAAAAGCAGCACAAGTCATGGCGCAAGCAGGGACACCACTTATGGGACTCTTAGGTTTAGGTGTGTCAGCAAACGCTTCTTCTTCGAGTCATGATCAAGCGCTAATTCAAAAGGCAAAAGACTTTTCAAAAAGTGAAAATCTTGATAAATCAGTGCGAATTGCAGAAACGGCTATGCAACATCTCTCTAAACAAAATAGTCATTCTGACGCCCAAAGTGCGTTAGAGTCTTATCAAGGAAGTTTGGCGAAAACAGCACGAGAAACAGAGTCTGCTCAAAAACATTTTGAAGAAAGTAAAAGCTTAACTAAGGAAGCCGATTATGCCCAAAACAATTCGGCCAGTATGAATCGAAATTATAATGAGAAATTGACGGGTTATATTGCTGGTCATAACGCACCGAATGCAATTGGTAAAATAGGAAGACAAGAAGCTGCTCATATTCTTGCCAAGAATGATGATGAAGCACATGCCTATGCAAGGAATTTTTTGCGTGATCATGCCCCCAAGGAGATACTTGCCTTTACCAAACAATCTCTTGAAGAAGACTATAAATCAAAGAATATAGCTCCCGTTGTGGATAAGGGTGTTGTTGATATTATCAGTAAACAAGCTTCGTCCCATATTAACCAGGATTTAAAAGACAAGGCATCAGGAATTGAAGGACGATTTGATACGAAGGTCAAAGAGGCTGAAGATACGTTTGCAGCAGTCGACGCGAGGATGAAGGAACAATCATCTTCTATGGAGGGGCACTTCAATGCAGAAAAAAGCAAAGTCGGTCTTGTGGAAGCAGCAGTTCAAGGTGTAAATGCCGTTGTTGGAGCTAACAATAAAATGGCTTATGCAATGAAAGATGCAGCAAGTGCTGGACTTCAATTTGCATCAGATCACTCAGATGTTATTTTGGCTGCGAACCCATTTATGTTTGCTCATCCATCATTAAATCAATCGAACGCATTTCAAAAAGGCTCCGATCAGAATTTTCCTGAACAAAATCAGAACGTTGTAAAGGCTAAACCGATCGCAGAAGAAAATAAGATGGAGCAATTAGATCTTAATAAAAAAAGAGAGTCTTCAGTAGGAGGTGCAATGATGGATGGACAATCAACACAAATGGAAATGAACTATGATAAGGAAAAAGAAAAGATTGGTATTAATGAGACAGTGGTTCAAGGGACAACTGTCAATAGGGAAGAAATAAGTTCTAGTCTTCAATTTGCATCGGATCATTCAGACGTTGTTTTGGCTGAGAGTCCCTTAATGTTTTCTCATTCATCATTAAATCAACCGAACTCATTTCAAAACAATACTGACCAGAGTTTTCCTGAACGAATTCAAAAAGTTGTGAAAATTACACAGGTTGTAAAAGGCGATGAGAGCGAGCCCATAGACCTAAACACAAAGAAAGAAGTGCGAGAAGGGAGCAAGTGAACTTAAAAAGGGAAATTGTGATGTCTATAATAATACAGAGTTCCTGGGACGTTGGATGGATCTAAAGGAGAAATTGGTTGTAGATAAGTGTGCTTTCGAAGACGAGCGAGAGAGGGAATTTTTTTTATTAAACATTGATTTGCATAAAAATATAAATAAAAAAGACCAAGTGGGAAAAATTTAACAAGTGCTATTATTATGACCAAATGCATAATTACTTTTTTTCTGTTATACATATTAATATTCTGTCTAATTAAATTCATACAATATTTAAGATTAACATAAAATAGGACAAATCAAAATGCTAAAAAAAATTTATAATAAAATAATGAATAAAAA
>CAIOTO010000090.1 GCA_903861255.1 uncultured Alphaproteobacteria bacterium
ATGCCCGGTTTAGATTGGAATCACTGCTCGGTTTGGATTGGAATCGCTGCCCGGTTTGGATTGGAATCGCTGCCCGGTTTGGATTGGAATCACTGCTCGGTTTGGATTGGAATCGCTGCCCGGTTTGGATTGGAATATGCAGTGAGAGAAGGTTTTTAACATTCGAATTGACATATCTATCAATACTGTAGATGATCATACAAGAGAATCTCTTATAATTAATAGCGATGAAACAACAAATAAAATCGAAAAAAGAAACATTTGCGCACGATTCAATCCCGACGATGCCTGTGTCGCTAGACGTTATGCAAACTGATCGCTTCACGTTGCTGAATGATTTTATCCAACGCCAAGGCTTAATTGGCGATCTTTCACCCTTTGCCAAAGACATGTCAAATCGACAGTATTATCGTTTGCAGGTCGGCACACAATCCTTTGTTGTGATGGATGCGCCTGCCCCAGAAAAACCAGCCCAATTTGTTTTAATGGCTGATTACCTCACAAAACAAGGGGTGCGCTCGCCAAAGGTTTTAGGGTTTGACGAAGAAGATGGCTTTGTCTTGGTGGAAGATTTTGGCGACAAGACATTCACACGTGTGATCGAAGCGGCAACGGTCAAAAGTGATGCGATTAAAGAAACCATTGAAAAGCGTCTTTATCATACAGCGACACAAATTCTGCAATCGCTCAAAAATTGCCCTCGACCTATGGCGATCGAAGAATATACAACGGCTAAATTGCTGGCCGAAGTTGAAGTATTCATTGATTGGTATTGGCTGTACGCGAAGGGTGCGCAAGCGCCAGCGATTGCGAAAAAACCGTTTATGGCATTGTGGGAAGATTTATTTGAAGCGCTACCACGAACTCCTAAAACCGTTGTTTTGCGTGATTTTCACGTCGATAATTTAATGATCATTGAAAAACCATTATCGGTTAAAACGTGTGGTGTATTGGATTTCCAAGACGCAGTTTGGGGGTCGGTTGTGTATGATTTTGTATCATTGTTAGAAGATGCGCGCCGCGATGTTTCACCTGATGTTGTGCACCAATGCTCACAGCAGTTTTTAGCGTCTTATCCAAAAGAACAGCACGAAGCGTTAGAGATCACTGCGAAAGTGCTTGGGGCAGGGCGGCATGTTAAGGTTATTGGTGTCTTTACGCGTTATGCAATTCGTCAAAACAATGATTCGAAATGTGTACATTTGCCTCGGTTGTGGCGTTATCTTGAACAGCATTTTAAGGATCCGCTTTTTGCCCCGATTGCCCGTTGGTTTGCAGAGTATTTCCCTTTGTCAGCACAGCATGCGGTTGTTTATAAAAAGCAAGAATCAGCTTAATGGTAAGGCATTCATTATCTTTCCTATGACCACCCTTGTCATCCTCGGGATTAATCGAGAAAAACTAAGAAAGTTAGCGTATGCGGACGATAATCATTCGGGTAATGTTGTCCCAAAATTAACGAAATCTTAAACTATAAACCTTATAATATCCTTAAGATTTAATAATAACTTAAGGGTCAGAGATGTCTTCCAAGCCAGCAAAAGAACAGCCAAAAAAAAAACGTGTTGCCTTAGCGCTTCAGGGTGGTGGGGCGCACGGTGCGTTTACATGGGGCGTGCTTGATCGTCTGCTAGAAGACGGGCGTCTTGAAATAGAAGGCGTGACAGGAACAAGCGCAGGCGGCATGAATGCCGTGTGTATTGCGCAAGGTATGGCGCGCGGTGGCAGTGAAACTGTGCGTAATGAGTTGCGCGATTTTTGGACACGCATTAGTGAATCAGGTAAAAATAGTTCGCTTAATAATCGTGGTCCTATCGATAAGGCTATGGGTAATTTTACAATGTACAATTCGCCTGGGTTCATGGCGTTTGACTATTTAAGTCGTATGTTTTCGCCGTATGAACTGAATCCGATGAAAAAAGACCCTCTCAAAGATGTGATCATGAAAAGTTTTGATTTCGAGCTGATCAGAACACAAGATAAGTGCAAGGTTTACTTGTGTGCAACACATGTTTACACCGGGAAATTGCGCGTTTTCACAACGACAGAAATGCGTGTAGAGACACTGCTCGCAACTGCCTGTTTGCCGACTTTGCACAGCGCCGTTATGGTTGACAAAGAATACTATTGGGATGGTGGATTTATTGGAAATCCAGTGTTCTTTCCATTGATTTATGATTGTGAGACGCCTGATATTGTATTGATTCAATTGAACCCAACGGTGCGTAATCGCTTGCCAACATCGGCACGTGAAATCGCCGATCGATTGAATGAAATTACGAATAACTCATCTGTTGTACGTGAGATGCGTGCGATATCATATATTACCGATATGATTGATAAAGGCGAATTAGATGTTAAAAAGCACAAGCGTTTGTTTATGCATGTCATTGAAGATGAGGCGGCATTTCAAGATCTTGGTTGGTCAAGCAAGCTGAATACTGAGTGGGAATTTTTAATGCATCTCTTTGAAAAAGGTCGCACAGCTGGGGACGCTTGGCTGAAAGAAAATTATGATTCAATTGGTATTAGGACAACGGCTAAAATGACTGATCACTTTGTGGGTCAAGCATGGCATAAGAATGCTAAATAACATGAGACCTTTGCGTGACTGCCTTTTAGGTGATTTTCTCGTCAAATCTTACTTGCGCTCCTCAAAGACATTAAGTATTCGGGGGTGCTCTGTTTCGATTTTTCTAAAACTCCCTCTAAAAATTCAAGTCATGCAAAGGTCTCAACATGCATGCTAACTTTTCTAGTTACCCTGCGTTTAACCGGAGGGAACACACACAGAGAGAATAGTGCATGGATCCTTTTATACACACTCTTTTACATAAAAGCCAAATATTAATCAATCGTTAATACCTTTATATTAAACTAAACATACAGAAACTATATTTTCGAAATAAATATGGATTATGTATGAATAAAAACAATCATCCTAATATATTTATCACAAGCATTGTTTTGCTATTTACTACATACAAAATATGTTTTGCGGCAGAGCTACCAGAAAATCAAAGAAGCGCTTCGCTCACGGGTGCAGAAAACCATATCCCATTCTCACAAACAAACGCTCCTTCCTTAGAAATCGCAACGCATCAAGATCAAGGTGCGCATTATCCGGCCATTCAAGAAATTAACAAACAACTACATCAGTGCTATGAACTGATCCATCCTAACATCCAGCTTTCGCCAGCTACATATGATGAAATATCACATATATCAAAACGCTATGAATCCAGTCCTATAGACATTTTTTATAATCATAGAAAAAACCAAGTACGCCTTGTATGGGAAACAGATAAATTCATCAGTGTACTAAGACAGAAGAAGAAAACGTTTGATCTTGCAGAAGCACCTGCGAATTCAGCAACAACATCAGGCATTACATTGGCAGAAATAATAACATTAGGCGCTAATAATGAGGCATCGGGTGATGTAAACACTCCATCTGCCGTTGAGCGGATCAATAATGAATTGCGTGCATGTTACGGACTTATAAATCCTTCTATAAAGCTTTCTCGTGAAACATATGCTGAAATAGCACACCTATCGATGCGTTATGAATCAGACCCAGAAGATATTTTATACAATCACCTAAGAAACCAAGTGCGGCTTATATGGAAAAATCATGTGGGCTGCAGCCTTCATAGGATTCTCAAAAGGACATATGAGTTAGCAAAAATTGACACTACTAAATCCGCAAAAAGAGCGAGGAATGTGGTGACGCAAACTTCACCAAAGCCAGTTACACACACAACGAGTAATAACAGAGCGTCCAACATTCAACATAAACCTACTAAGCAACCAGCTGACTATCTAAAGCCCATTAGCGCGCAGCCAGAAAAAAGAACAAATGATAATCCAACGACAGGGGTGCATTACTCACAATTAGCAAAAAGAAAATATGCGTTAACCCAAGAAAATGCAGTGTCTGTATTTAATCAATGGTTTAATGGATTGGATCCAAGGTACAAGGGGCCATATGTTGAAACATCTGAATATAATCGATTAATTTCAGACCTTAAAAAATATGGCATCGCAACGTTAGAGGGCTTCATCGAAAATGGCAATAATAGGGTTCTTGTCGCAACGTGGCCAAATCAACAAAAATACAGATATCAACTTTGGGGAATTGGATGATTTTTTGTTAAGAAAATGCCCATTACAGATCATTTTGCGAACGCTACCGTCATGGCGAGCCAGCTTGCTGGGGTGGCCATCCAGAAAGATAAATGTACATGAAACAACCGGCTATTTACATTATGGCAAATCAACTTAACGGAAAGATTTGCATAACGATATTGTTTAACTGGATGGCCATGCCAGCAAGCTGGCTCGCCATGACGGCGCGGGGTGGAGAGGGGATGAATAGTTACGATGATTATTCACGGGAGATGAATCGTTACTTTTTTTCTAATAACATAACAAAGAAAGGGTGCGTATGAATATCAAGCATGCAAAGACAATACATGGTATCGCATTTCTTATCACCACGCAGCAGACGTGCTTTGGGATGGAACAACAGCCCACAGATCAACATAGTATTCGCCGACCGAGTACAACAATTACGCCGCAAATTGGAACGCCAATACCTGCTGCTGTAGAAATCATTCACACTGAAGAACATCTGCCTGCGATTGAACAGATTAACAAGCAGCTGCGTGATAACTATGGTCAGATAAATCCAGACATAAAACTTAGCTTACACTCACACGCTGAAATATCACGACTATCCGCAAAATATGAATCGTTTCCCGTCGACATATCGTATAATCACGAAAAAAATCAGGCAACGCTTACGTGGAAAACAGGCGCATGGGGATGGATAAAAGCAAAAACAAAAGAGGAAACTTTTTCTTTGGCACCACGATCTACTGCGCGTCCGAATCATTTGCCGACGCCTAGCAATACAATGCCTAGTAGTAGGAATATAGCGACACAAGAGACGATCAGGGCACCTAGTGTCGAGCCAACGAGGATGTCCATTACTGAGCAAACTAGAGCTGCAATAATGCAGCCATCAATGATGCCGTCCAACATCAGTTCAGCTGATTCAGTGCAATCAATGATTTGCTTATCTGGAACTGAAAGATTCTACCCTTCGTTGAGTGTTCCGCTAAAAACATACGTTTTTAGACGTGAAATTAGTAATCCAAGGACAGTGTACGATGGAAAAACTGCCTTTTATTTGATCTATCTAAATTTTCCAGACATTTATCGCAATTTTACACTTGAAACTGGCGGTCTTAACCAGGTTGCGCGAGACTTTGTTAACTATGGCTGCCCCGTGTGGATGGATGTCGCAGTGCTAGATAGCGGCACACATATGTTGATATTTGAATGGGATAATGCCAAAAAATTTCATTACAAACTTATCCCAATTCCATTAATGACCAGTTAGTGCAGCCATCTGCTATATCTGTGCTGCGAGTTTACATATGTAAACTCCGCTGCTTGAATCTTGCTATATTGCCACCTGATCATTACTGAAACGGTATTATGTGGAAGTAATGTCATTATTTACCACAAGACGGTTGCTAAAGAGCATGCGTTTTACCTATCGTGATAAAAATTCCTTATTTATCACTTGAATAATCAAATATAATTACTATATATATAAAGCGATATGTATTTTTAATATCATTCATCGCATTTTTAATTTCACGTACATAAAGCCAAATGCAATATAAGGATTCAAAATGAAGCCAGCCGCAAAATTACTAATTTCCACCTGTTTTTCTACATTTGTGGCCGCCACTACAGCAACAAATCTCTCAGCAATGGATTTACTCCGCTTTACAAATGGCGACGACAAGCGAGACCTTCTCTCGCGGACTCTTGGTTTGTCTATACAATCAGGAGGCACACTTCTTGATTTCCTATCAAATGGCGTGGCGAATTCCACAGTTGCAAGGGCAGCCCCTGTCAGAAGATTTGATAGCATGCGATCTTTGTATGATTATTCTTCTAATGTTCTTGCGCGTGCAGCAAAAATGTTGAACGGGGAGGGAAATAATCGAAAGAAGGAATGTAAAGCTATTTTATCAGATTTGCATCCAGATAATGCTATGAGCAGCTTAAACGCTTCAGAAACACCTCATCAAATAACAATCGATGATATGGAAAAAATTACGTTCAATTTAACACTGTCGCACGTGTATGCACATACACAAATTGCTGACCTCATAGGTATATCATCACCTGACGGACGTAATCATTTAGAACAAGCGTTTGAATTAACCGTGTCTTATATCCAGGGACTTGGTTCGTGCAATCCATACAAATCACACATTGATTTTGTTCAAAAAAGGATCAGAAAAAATAACTCAATTATTTGCGGGCTCGTAGGAATGGATATAGCGAATCTTACATATGATTTAATGCTTTCTTTGACTAAAGATTTTTCCATTTCAAAGCGAGAAGAAGCCTTACAGCAAATACATGCATCCGCTTATATGTTAATAAAATCTGTGTATTCTATGGATGCAGGTGACAGTGACAACCCGTTTGTACAGAGTCTACCAAAAGTTCTGAACTTAATTGTTCAACAGGCAATGAATGCATTTCAAATTGTGAGCTTAGAAAAAAAAGAATTGTATTTATTTATTGCGAACGAAGCTATAGAAAAAATTAAGCAACTAAAGGGGAGCAATGTAGAAAAAAGAAGCCATTATCTGAAAATTTCACAACAAACAGTAAAAGTAGCATCATCACTTGTGTTTGGATTATCTGGACTGCGAAACCCAGATGAATTATTGGGAGCAACACGATCCGAAATAACAGATATGCGCCAAGCAACAGCATTCATGGAAACTGCGTTCAGAGAAAGAGGCGTTCTTGAGGGATTGCTAAGCGCATCGATAAGTGACAGTGATTTAATTGCTCAACAAAGAGTGCTATTAAGTTCAAAATTACAAACTGAGTTAGCAGAGTACTTCTATGACGTCAGACAGGCCGTTACTGTGCCAAAAGGTGGCAAAAAAGGAAAAGCGATCGCTGCAGTGCCATCAGTGGTATTGACGTCATCACCTGAGCTTGCAAAACATTTTACGCTAACATCACATATATTAAATCTTGAGCAAGCTATTGCTAAACTTGATGTTACCAAAAAGGCTTCTGATGTGGGATCTGAGATAGAATCTGCCCACGCACTAACATTGGGTGAAGAAATTAAGTCTAGCTTAAATGATGAAATGTCGGTGTCTGACATTTATTCAAAATGTGTTGATGTGTATGGCGCGGAAAATGCATGCTCAATGGGATTGATGCACATTTCCTATTTATCAATTTCAGGTCAAACCGAATTAGCATTTGAGCGGGCTTGTGCATTATCTGATATCCTTAAAAAGCAAAGCGATAGCAGATATAATGCCTTTCAATTTATGGCAATCAAGCTTGAAGAAAAACTTGATGCGGAAGTAGCAAGTGCACAACAAAAGGCAATTCAAGATGCGCTAAATGCTGAACAAGCTGCGAAAGATGCCGAGAAGGCTGCTGAAAAGGAAGCAAAAGATGCTGCAAAAGCTGCAAAAAAAGCTGCAAATATGGAGCGTTTAAGGAAAGAAGAAGCCGACAGACGTGAGGCGTCATATCAGGCTAACCTTAAAAGAAAAGCGGATGAACTTGCAGAGCGTGAAGCAAGAAAGGCAAGAGAAGCCATTGCAAGGGAAAACAGAGAGGCTGCCCTAAACGCGCATTCATCTAAATTATCGGCACCAACAGGTCGTGCAGCTGCTAATGCAGGAAAAGCTGAAATGGAAAAGGCTGCTGCTGAACGTTTAGAACGTCATGCCGCTGCTGAGGCGTTGCGCGCACAAGAACGTGCTGCTGAAGAGGCAAGAAAAATTGCTCAAGAACAAGAGCGTCAACGCGTAGAAGCCGAACATTTAGCGAAAGAACAAGCTGAAGCTGTCGCTGAAGCGGCGCAAAAAGAAGCCGTACTAAAAGCAAATGCTGAGCGGAAAGCAAGGCAAGCAGCAATTGTTCCGTCATCTATAGCGTCGTCTGCTGCGATTAATGAAAAGGCAATGGCTGCTCCTCATTCTGCAGGTGGTGGCTTAACCATTGTACCGACAAGAAAACCTACAACAATAGCATTGTCTGCCATAAGTTCAAGTGCGATACCTACCTCTGTGGTTGGGGATACGGTGGTTAAGGACGCGGCAGTTGGGAATATATTGCCACCTCCTGGTTTTGCATCAGAAGAGACGTTAATAGCACCTCCTGGTTTTGCATCGGAAGAGACGTTAATGGCACCTCCTGGTTTGGGTTTTGCATCAGAAGAGACGTTAATGGCACCTCCTGGTTTTGGATCGATACTATCAGCTCCTCCTGGTTTAGAACGTGTTACTAAAGCTCCTGGATCATGGACTGCAGCAAATCAAGGGGCGGCTATTTTGTCAAATGCAAGCGGCCGTCAAGCGATCAGTCAATTATTCGATGCAGATCAAGACGCGCTCATTCAAATGATGATGGAGTCATTGGGTATTTGAGGCCTGTTCCTCAAACATCCACTTCATCTGCTCTACAGCTATTCACCTGTAAAGTGACTATAACCTTCGGGCGTGACCCCATGTATTTTGTGGATCCTCTGGTCACGCCAGAGGAAAGCTAGCATTGATAAACGTGCTCTCAAATTGCAGGTGAATGGGTATATAATTATTTTTACCATGTTATTTCGACTTTCAAAGTCGAAATTGCAAGCATTGATCATTGCTGAATATGGTTGAGCCCCACAACTTTAATAGTTTCATCAAGATAGTAATTGGCATCAACCAACGGAATTACAATATTCAGTTCAGAGAGACTTAGGTCAACCATGACACTTCGCATTGATTTGGTAATAGATGGATGATCAGAATACTTAATTTCAAAGCCAAATTTTTTTTCACCGCGTACGATAAGCAGATCAATTTCTGCTCCTTGGGAGCTGCGCCAAAAGAAGCATTCTTCTGGACGAGCTTTGTATAGGCGGATGATTTCCTCAATCGCAAAACCTTCCCATGCAGCACCTTTCTTTGGATGCGCATCGAGTTCATTCGGCCTAATATCAAGCAAAGCTTGGTAAATACCGCTATCACGCAGATAAAGTTTTGGTGTTTTGATCTGACGTTTTGCGATGTTGACAAACCAAGGTTGCAAGCAACGAACCATAAATGTTTGTTGTAAAATTGAAATATAACGCCTAATAGTTTGATCGGATAGGCCAAGCACACATCCAATTTCAGAAAAATTAACGAGTTGCCCATGATAGTTTGCCACCATAATCCAAAATCGGTAGAGATCAACTGTGGGCAGCTTTATTCCAAAGAACGGAAGATCTCGCTCAAGATAGCTTTGGATGTAACTTTTGCGCCAGTTAAAACTAACATCGGCATCTGTTGCTAAAATTGATCGCGGAAATCCACCAAGTTGAAGTAATTTTTGTTGATGAGGAATTTCTGTTAGGCTAAATGGGGTGAGTTCAATATATTCGATGCGTCCAGCCAGTGTTTCAGATGCTTTTTCAATAAGGTCTCGCGATGCGCTGCCTAAAATAAGATAACGTCTATCAGGGTAGCGATCAGCAAGAACGCGAAGGTATGGAAAAAGTTCTGGTTTGAGTTGAATTTCATCGATAATAATGAGTCCTTCTAGATGATCAAGGGCTAGCTTTATGTTGCTAAGTCGTTGGAGATCGTAAATATCTTCCAAATCAAACGAATGAACAGATACACCTTTTTGCGCTTTATAAATTTCAGCAATAGTGCGCGAGATCGTGCTTTTTCCGCACTGACGCGGGCCTAATAGCGCTGTCACCGGATAATTTTCTAAAGCCGCTTGAATTGCATTTATATGTGCTCGGCGATTAATTTTGTCCATGTTAATTCGACTTTCAAACTCGAGATAACATGATTATATCGTATATATTTTATTTTTACCATGTTATTTCGACTTTAAAAGTCGAGATTGCATGCAGATAGCATCTAAGTTATATATACCTTACGTATATTCCTCGTGCGTGGCGCTGTTATTCCACCTTGTTTCTTGAATTAATTCTTAAAAACCCGCATAATTAATAAAAATTTAACTATTTTCTCTCATCATTGCCTGTCTTGATTTTGCAATCTAGATCCCCGGGTCAAGCCCGGGGATGACACTAGAGAAAGCGGATGGCACAGGGGAAAAGGGATGATGCAGAGCAAAAGATAAGATGGTGTGCCTTTATGGGGCCCTACCATGGCGGCCAGGGATTTGAATGACAAATACGCGTACATCTCGTCTGAATAACAGCCCATTGCTGCAGTGCTTTCAGGCATTTTATTACGACGTGCTTCGTTTGAAAGAACGTGCTCTGCAGTACGGCGAGGGCGATACGTATGGCGTTGATTCAGAGGTTCACACACAGGCGACGTTTAATCGGATTGATGAGATACAGGCGCGGATCAAATCACTTTTAGAAGTGCAAAGCGGTGTTTATGCCAGCAAAACAGGCGGCATCAGCGCAGGTCTTTTTCAAGATGCGCAGTACATTATGGTTGTGCTTGCCGACGAGATTTTCCTGAATATTGCATGGGCTGGGGCAAAAGAATGGCGAAAGTCATTACTTGAAGGACAAATATTTCAAACACAAATTGCGGGCGAGCTGTTTTTTAAAAAGATTGATGCTTTGTTTGATACGCATGACGCGAGTCGTTATGAAATCGGGCAGCTTTATTTGATGGCGCTTAGCCTTGGGTTTCGAGGGCAATACCGTGATCACGACGCATCAGATCGTATCCGTTGGTATCAAGAGCAGCTGTATCAAATGTGTTGCCAAGACCCCACGCACTTATTTAACACGAATACAACAAAGGCGCTTTTCGAAGAATGTTATGAACATACATTCAATGAAGCGCCGGGGCGCGGACTACCGGATCTTAGGACATGGGGCATTTATGGGCTGTGTGTGTTTTTGATTTATATCTTTGTTTCATATGTTGTTTGGTATCGCATTGCTTTTGAAATGCATCGGGATTTGAATACGATTTTTTCGCAGACAATGAAGCGACATGCGTATGAAGGGCGGCGAACTAATGGCCGATAGCTTTATGAACTCCTTTCGGCAACTTCTTAACAGCATTCGTGTAAGCCTGCAGTCTGTGCCTATAACCTTATGGTTGTTGTTTATCTGCATTCTTGTCATCGTACTGATCTTGCTGTACATCATGTACATTTCAAACAAAAAAGAAGTGAATCGTGAGAACGAGCCAACGCTTAACAATGATCCGAATGCACCCTATGACGAAACGGAACGCATGCCGTTTCATGGGGGGTGGCTAAGTGAGTTCTTGTCCCGCAAGGGGTACTTTCGTGTTGGTGATTTAAGTTTATCGTTTCTAAGGGCGTTGTCATTTTTAAAAGAAACGGTGCGTACGTATAATTATAAATATCAATTGCCATGGTTCCTTGTGCTGGGTACGGAAGGATCAGGGAAATCCAGTTTATTCGAACATGCTGGGTTGCATTTACCGTTGGGGAAACCTGATTTTTCAAAAGGGAAAGCAAATCCTGATTGTAAGTGGTGGTTTCTATCGAATGGTGTTTTTATCGAACCGCGCGGTGATTTGTTTATTCAAAAGAAGGCACTGAAATCAAAAGAAAAACTATGGCGATCATTGATTCTTTTGCTGACGCGGTACCGGCCGGCGCGCCCGATTAATGGGATTATTTTAACGATTCCAGCGACTGAATTGTATGGCAAAACAAAGGAATCACTTGATCTAATTCACCAACGTGCTGAACTGATTGCGAACAAACTAACAGCTGCGCAAATATCCATTGGGCTACGTATTCCGGTTTATGTGATTGTGACGAAAACAGATCGTGTGCCGGGGTTTCAAAGTTTTGCGCGTCATATTCCCGCTAAAAACAGACAAGACATGTTTGGCTGGTCAAGTCCTTATAACTTATCGACAGCGTATTCACCTGTGTGGGTTGATGAAGCATTTGATGCTATTTCGAATAAATTACACCAACATCGGTTGGATGTTTTTGCGCATTCAGGTGCACTGCTTAACGCTCATCTTGAAATTAATGATGGTGTGTTTGTGTTCCCGAGTGAGATCACAAAACTTAAAGAATCAGTGTCACTTTATGTAAACTCATTGTTTCAACCGTCATCGTATCAAGATGGTTTTGTGTTTCGCGGGCTTTACTTTACAGGTGATGCAGGGGTGGACGCGCTATCAGCTATTCCCCTTAAAACGGATGCATTTGATCGTGGGTACGGCGAGGCGACGGATCCGTACGACATCACGGTTATTCCATTGCCATTTGACCCTGGGACGATTCGGTTAGAATCAACAAAGGAGACCGTTGAGGAAAAAATCCCGGTCGCTGAGGATCTTTACGCGCCACCGCTGATGGATGAAAAACGCGAGCTTAAGCTAATTTATGTCAATGACTTGTTTACGAAAAAAATCGCATACGAGCCTGGCCTGGCAAAGCCGCTGCGTCAACGCTTGATGTCGCTCAATCGCAATATTATTGCTGCAAAAATCATAATAGGATTATTTGTCGTTATTGGAAGCTACGGGCTTTTTAATGCCTACGCCACCTTTGCTAAAAGCCGCAATAACATAACGCCTGTGCTGGCCAATATGAATCTTGTCTTGCATGAAATTAAGATTGAGAAAAGGAATTCTAAACTCCGCACCTATCGATCAGCTGATCAGTTTAACCTTTATACGCATCAGATTGTTGACATGATGATGCAGCTGCAAAAGACAGATCTGTTTTCTATTTTTGTGCCGGCGTCGTGGTTTAGTCATCTGAATCGCGATCTACATAAGTCGCTTAAGATTGCGTTTCAGGAAATTATCATTCGGTCGGTTGCAAATGGTCTTGCTGTGCGCGCGCAAGAATTGCTGTATTTAAGGCCAACTCCAGATGATTTTTCACGAAACATTACACATGTACTATTGCCACTGAGAAGCCCTGAATTTTTGATTCTGCAACGATATGTGAATGGATTAACGGATCTTTCGAATCATGTTGCTATGTTTAATTCGTTGCGGATTACAGGGGATCCGGGACATTTAAAAGCGCTGATTGCGTATACATTTAAGTGTGAATTGCCAGACGATTTTTGGAATCAATATAAAGTATTTCGAAACGTACTGCGTGAGACGAAATTGAATCCGCTGCATCTTGAATCGTTCCAGCAAGTTGCACGTGAAACACTGGATATATTGTATAAGAACTTTACGAATGCAATTTTTTCGAATCAGATCCCGAATAGTTTGCCGTCTCGTTTAAAGGAATTTCTAGCAAAATTAAGCCAACAGACGACACATCATTTGCCTGACGTGAAGTATTTACGTGAGGTTAGTTTACAGCTTGCAAAGACACGGCCGCTAATTGGTGAGGCTGGCAAATCATGGATTGATCAACAGTATTTCAGACCTGGGAAAGAGCTGGAGGCTTTGTTTGACCAAATTGATAACTCGCGCTTGTTTGGTAAGGAGGTCACGCAGTATTTGGTGGATAAAGCGGCGCTTGGCTTTGCAGATTTAAAGCTGCAACTATTGGCACTTAATGCGATTGTGCTGAGCCCTAAAAATACAGGCCCTATTGCACCGTTGGTGGCGGCAAAGGCGGATGAAAATAATTATCCGTCAAAGGGTATCTTAGAAATTGAGCGCTGTCTGTCGGCACTTTTGTCTGAAAGCTATATGGCGGCGCCAACACATTTCAGCTTTACAACGACAACGCCTAAGGGAAAGATTATCTATTGGGATCCAAAGCTACTTGATATAGCGTATGACATGAGTAAAGCGTTTGAGGATTTTTCAGGCAAGAAGATATCAACGTTTCCGATCGTGCTGCAAGAAAATTTGAAATTGCTGGCGCGTCAGAGTTTGCAGGAAAACATTATAAGTTTGCTGAGCCAGGCCCAGAATTTTGTGGATTTGCCAGAAAGCTATAGTGTGAACGCGGCCGAAGAAGTGTTGCGCGCTAAGATCAGTGATTTCAATGCGTCGGCGCCAAAGTTTACAAAGCTGTTATCGATTTTAAATAAAGATACGGTGGGGATTGCGTTCGTTGATTTGCGAACCTTGCTGGTGGATAATTCATTTTGGTTACTTGATAACGTTAAGAAGATGCTGACGACGTTGAATCCATATGCGGTTAAGGATTTCTCGTTCTCGTGGTGGAATGGTAAGTCTGGCGCGGCCTTTACTGGGTTTGGTGTGCGCGATTTAACCGATTTAGAATCGTATATGACGCTGCAAAATCAATTGGTTCAAAAGATGGCGTTGGATTTTGCAAAGCCAATTGTGGTGTTTTTGAAATCACGTGTGTTTGCCGAGAGTACAGAAAAGCAGCCGATTTTGCGTAAGTGGACCCGTATCGTTGAACAAATGGATGCGTTTTCAAGTCGTATCCCTGGTAATTCAGTGCAGCGACTACATGAATTTGTGACGAAAGATCTGGCATTGATGGATGCGAAAGAGATTTTAAATCATATTAGTGTTAAAGAGTTGAAAAGTGAATCGGGTGATTTCTTTGAAGAAACATTGCTGGCGCTTAAGAAAGGAGCAAGATCACGCGCAGAGCTTTTGCTCCGTCAGAAGGCGATTGATTCCTATCTTAAGTTGGCACTTTATTTTAATCAGAACTTAAAAGGGAAATTCCCGTTTGTGACATCGAACTTAAGTTTGGTCACGGAAGAAGCCGACCCAGATAACATTCGTGAGTTTTATCGTTTGTATAATGAGGCAGGAGGCAATGCAGAAACGATTTTGAATCAACTGCATCAGCTGGGCAGCGTTATGAAAAATGGAACGCAATTTTTCCAAACATTAGATATGTTGAAACAATTCTTTGGTACGTATCTTGATCCGACTAGTGGTATGCCTGTACCTGCGTTTGATTTTGCGATTGATTTTAGGGCGAATCGCAGCAAGGAATCAGGGGCTGATATGGTGGTTGATTGGGTGTTTAAGCCGAACGATATCACGAAGATTAATAAAAACGATAAGCTGAAGACGGGACGCTGGGTGTTTGGTAATGAGGTTAAGTTTACCTTTAGATGGCCCGAAGGCGCAAAGATACCAGCGAAACCAGAGCGTGATCCGGCGCAACCTAATTTGAGCATTGAAGGGCGCACGGCAGTCTTTACGTTTAAGGGGAATTGGGGATTATTATGGGCATTGCGTATGCAAAATGCGGCCAGTGAATATGGGAATATCCCAAATAAACCAAGTTCGACGTTACTGAAATTTAGTGTACCGAATGGCGCTGGTAGCACGGCTGTTTTGTTTAATTCGATATCACTTACGGTACCGGCGTTGACAGCGCATACAAAGGGGCAGGTGATGCGACTGCCTGATTTCCCTGCAGCGGCGCCAGAATTGCCCCAGGCTGGGGAGTTATATGCAGAGCGAGCTGTGTTGACCGAGGGTATTCTACAAGCGTCGTCGATACTAACGGGAAGTGCGACAACGGCTGCACCGACTGCCGCACAGAGTGCTGCACCTGCAAATGCGCAGAAACAAAGTGGCAAGCCGCAACAGGCTCAGAAACCGGCTAATCCTGCGAAGCAAGCACCTGGGGCGCAAGGAGCAAAAGTAAGGTAAAGCATGATGATATAACACATGCTATGATGCTTGCCATCAACAGCGATCGTTTTGGATTTTGTTGAATTAAACCTACTACCGAACTCTTATTCCTTTCTGTACTAGGTCATTTTTGACAGCACGACTAATGTTATCATCATAATACACATTCACTTTTTGCAACCCAGGGCAATGTTTGGCAAGGTAAATAATCGCTGCATCAGTGATGCGGCGGTTACCATTTAGCTCGACCACCTGCAACCCAGGGCAATGTTCTGCAAGGCTTATAATCGCGGCATCTGTGATGTTAGTGGACTCCAAGTTAATCTGCCGCAAGCTAGGGCAATGTTCTGCAAGACTTGTAATCGTGGCATTTGTGATGCGGCGGTTATTATATAAATCCACTATCTGTAATCCATGGCAATGTTCTGCAAGGCTTATAATCGCTGCACCACTAATGATGGTGGTACTCAATTTAAACTCTCGTAACCCAGGGCAATGCTCTGCAAGGCTAATAATCGCTACATCGGTGATGTTGGTGCCTCGCCATTTAAACTCTCGTAACCCAGGGCAGTGTTCTGCAAGGCTAATAATCGCTGCATCGGTGATGCGGTAACTATCTAGTAGAGTTACTTCTTGCAACCCAGGACAATGTTCTGCAAGATAAATAATCGCTCTATTTGTGATGTTGTAGCAATTATTTGTGCTAATAGACGTCAAATTTGGAAAGCGTGCAATCCATCGTATTAACGTTTCATCACTTATCTCTCCACAATCTGAAAAATCTAAACGCGTTAATTTGGGATGCAATGCAGCCAATTGATCCATATACTGATCAGAAACGTTTGCCGTGCCTGGGGCAATTAAACCTACGTTTAATGATCGAATATCTATTTGGTCTTGAAATGATTCCTCAAGGGCTTGTTTGCCATTTTTATGCGCAAGAGCTGCTTTTAAACGGCCATAATTTTTTGCGCCCTCCCGTGTATCAACACCCAAAGCCTTATCGTCATGTGAATAGTGATTAATTTTTGCCTTCTTTTTTGTGTGAGCACTCTCTGGGTAAAGAAATTCTGATGTAATTTTATATATCGTTGGATCCTCAATCAATGATGAGGCGCATTTCGCACTAACTATGAACAAATTAAAAGCAATAAATAGGGATAGGTAAATATTTGTTTTTTTCATGATGAATATATTTTGAGTTATCATAACAGAATATATATTTTTTTCTTTTTTAATTTCAAGGGCTTTTAAAAGATTTCTCCTGCAGACCAAGCTCTACATTGCTGAAATTTAGTGTGCCGAATGGAGCTGGCAGCACAGCGGTGTTGACCGAGGGTGTTGTGCAAGCGTCGTCAATGTTAAAACCATTAAGCAGCACAACAGCTTCTGTGCCTTCTGCTTCACCCCAAAATGCACAAAAACAAGGAACGCCTGCGCAATCACAACAACAGCCTAATCCAACAAAACAAGCAAAGGCGCAAGGACACTAGCGGGCAAGCTGAAGTACAATGATAAGCAGACCATAATGCCCCCTGCCATCAACGGCGATCGTTTTGGATTTTGTTGAATTTAACATACTACCGAACTCTTATTCCTTTCTGTACTAGGTCCATTGAGACAGCATGGCTGATGTTACTGCGTTGCATGAAAACCTCCCTCAACCCCTTGCAATGTTTTGCAAGTGGAATTATCGCTGCATCCGTGATGTTAGTACGAGCCACACCAAGCACCCGCAACTCAGGGCAGTATTCTGCAAGACTAATAATTGCGGCATCCGTGATGTTGGTGGCAGATAGATTCACGTGTTGCAATCCACGGCAATGCTTTGCAAGGCTAATAATCGCAGCATCCGTGATGTTGGTGTTTCTCAGATCTACCTCTCGCAACTCAGGGCAATGTTCGGCAAGGCCAATAATTGCTGCATCTGTGATGCGATCAGCGTTACGATATAGATGCACCACCTGTAACCCAGAGCAATGTTTTGCAAGGCAAATAATCGCGTCATCCGTGATGTGGTGGTTACCAGATAGATTCACCTCCAGCAATCCCTTGCAATGTTCTGTAAGACTAATAATCGCTGCATCCGTGATGTTAGTGGACTCCAAGTGAACCTTTCGCAAGCCAGGGAAATGCTCTGCAAGGCTAATAATCGGTGCATCTGTGATGTGGTGGTTACCAGACAGATCAACCACCTGCAATCCCTTGCAATGTCCTGCAAGGTGAATAATCGCGTCATCCGTGATGTGATGGCACCAAGATAGATTCACCTCCAGCAATCCCTTGCAATGTTCTGCAAGGCTAATAATCGCTGCATCCGTGATTTTAGTGGACCGCAAGTTAATGTCCCGCAAGCCAGGGCAATGCTCTGTAAGGCTAATAATCGCTGTATCAGTGATTCCATTAGAAGATAGATCCACCTTCTGCAACCCAGGGCAATGTTCTGCAAGGCTAATAATCGCTGCATCGGTGATGTTAGTCTCACTCAGATCAACCACCTGCAACCCCTTGCAATGTCCTGCAAGGTGAATGATCGCGTCATCCGTGATGTGATGGCACCGAGATAGATTCACCTCCAGAAATTCCTTGCAATTTTCTGCAAGGCGAATTATCGTTGCGTCACGAATATTTTTGCAATTATGTATATTAACATACGTCAAACTGGGAAATCGTTCACTCCATCGTATCAACGTTTCATGCGTTATCTCTGGACAACTGGAAAAATCTAAGCGCGTTAACTTTGGATGCAATTTCGCCAATTGATCCATATACTGATCAGAAACGTTTGCAGTTTTTGGGGCGATTAAATCTACCTTTAATGATCGAATATCTATTTGGTCTTGAAATGATTCCTCAAGGGCTTGTTTGCCATTTTTATGTGCCAGAGCTTCTTTTAAACGGCCATAATTTTTTGCGCCCTCGCGTGTATCAATATCCAAAACCCCCTCATCAACCGAATAGCGATTAATTCTTACGTTACTTTCTGCATGAGTGCTTTTCGGATAAAGAAATACTGATGAAAATTTATATATATTAGGATCCTCAATCAATGATGAGGCGCATTTCGCACTAACTATCAACAAATTAAAAACAATAAAGATGGGTAGATATATATTTATTTTTTTCATGATGAATATCTTTTTGAGTTAACATAACATAACATATGTTTTTTCTTTTTTAATTTCAAGGGCTTTTAAAAGATTTCTCCTGCAGACCAAGTCCGACATTGATGAAATTTGTTTAGTCTCAAAATTATTATGCCTTTTTAATGTTTTGATGAAGTTGACTCATGCCGTTCAGCAAATATCATCCAGCTTTTGTAAATCTGATATTTCTCACGATATAATAGCTCATGTTTTATAAGTGGATTTTCACCTAAAACAGGAAACTGCTCAATTTGAAGCATAATACGACTTATTGCATCATTATTTAATTTTTCTAATGTGCGATTGTTCTTTTTGTATTGCTGCCAAATTTCTCTTATTTTGCGATAATAGTGACCCTTCTTTTTTCCTTTTGAATGCTTAAATTGACCTAATTCGTTCGTTAACAAATTTTGTTGAGAAAAGATAGTCTTGACCCATTCGTTTCCTAGAACTGCATTATCACTTCGGATGCCATTATAAATTACATATTCATTCCATAAGCAATTTTCAATTTGTGTTAAACTAAGAATTTGAAAAACAATACCTTTAAGTTGTGCAAGATAATTGTGACTGATAGCTTTGTTATTTAGACTTTGTATGCATTCAGCAATTTCTATTGTTTTTCTATATGCTCCATAAGCAATATTTAGGCGCATCGATTCTTCTGGGCTGGCGTGATGAATTCCAAAATCAAGCGAATTCACATTAAGCGAAGGATCATAATAGTATTGTAAGTTATGAAAAGATTCTTGCCATTGTCCCTCGTAATAATACATATATGTAAAAGTTGGAACGCGCGGCATGTAATAAGGTGTAGTCTGCATGCTACATTGATAATTGGCATATGGATTGTAAGAATCAAACGATTGCCCAACATACGTAAGCACTTGTTGTTGCCCACTATGCATAGGCAATAAATTTCCTTGCGGAAAGTAAGAAGGTGAATACATCGGTAATGCAGGCACAATTGGTATTTGATTTGAAAAATAACCCATAGGCGCCCCTTGTGGATAGTAAGTTTGTCCACAAAACGATTGTCGTGCTTGATATTCCTCTTGAGTGAAATATTCCATAGATTGTGCTGAATTAAAACACGTCAGAATAAGGCATAATAATGCTATTATTTTAAACATTTTAGGTTACTTCAATACGTTTAAGTTAATTTAATGACAGAAAATATCACATTTTTCTTTGTTTGTATATTCTTTGTTTGTCTTTTCAATCATATATTCAACTTTACAATATATTTTATCTATATAAGATTTTTTCAAAACTATTATATTAAAATGTTTGCATCTAGCGCTTTGTAAATTTATTGTGTTTTTTATATTCTTATTGATTCTACCCTATTGAAAAATAAAAATATAATACCTATATAAAAAATGACAAAGTAATATAAACGCGATTTATATATATGAAGGAAATGAAGTTCGATGTTTAAGAAAATATTTGCCTTTCTAATAATTTTTAATTGTGCTGAGACAGTTGCAATGGAGTCTTGTGATCAGCCTAGAAATCTTGGTAAATTAAGCTATGTTGGATTAACCCGAACACTTCAAAATGATAGTGACGGCGAAATAAAAAATAGTGTGCACCCTAGAAAAAATCAACGCTTCTCGTTTATGCATGATGTAATAAATGATCTTTTTTCGATTTTTAATTTTTTTAAACCGTCAGAATATAGCGATTCTAGAAATAATAGAGAAGATGAGTCTGCGCCAGTAAATTTTCCAGCTTTGTCAAAAGAAGATATTGAAGGTATTGA